>CAIMKO010000208.1 GCA_903841915.1 uncultured Chitinophagaceae bacterium
ATAAAATAAAACTGATCGGTACGGAAAATACCGAAATACCAACAGTCACAATCACTGTTACTTTAAAAGGCGGTTGGTTGCTGGAAGCAAATAATTTATCAAAAGCAGGATGGGTGAATCTGTTTGCTACACTGATGAATGAAGACACGAAGAATTATACAAGCGAACAGTTCTCCAATGAACTGGAAAAATTAGGAAGCAGTGTAAGTGTGAATGATGCAGAAGACGGGATCGTATTTACCATTCAAACCTTAAAAAAGAATGTTGATAAAACAATTGCATTGCTGGAAGAAAGAATGCTGAATCCGGTGTTCAAGGAAGATGTATTTAACAGAACAAAACGTCAGATCATTCAGCGTTTGCAAAATAGTAAAACGCAACCTGCGGGAGTTGCCACGGATGTATATGAAAGACTTAGTTATGGTAGCAATAATATCCTGGGTGTTCCAACAGGCGGAACAGTGGAAACCATTGGTAATATTGCGTTTGCGGACATTCAGAATTATTATGATAATTATATAACTGCTGAAGAAGGAAAAGTAATTGTTGTGGGAGATATCAAGCAATCCGAGATATTACCTAAGCTTGCTTTCCTGAATAAATTGCCGAATAGAACTTTCAGTCTGCCCACACCTGCAGCAGCACCTGTGATCGAAAAGACAAGGATCTATTTAGTGAATATTCCAAAAGCAGCACAAACAGAATTCCGTGTGGGTAATGTTACCGGATTAAAATATGATGCTACCGGTGAATTCTATAAAGCCGGTATCACCAATTATGCATTGGGTGGTGCTTTCAACAGTCGCTTGAATATGAATTTACGCGAAGACAAAGGCTGGACCTATGGTGCAAGAAGCGGTTTCTCCGGCAATAAATATACAGGCGCATTTACTTTCAGCAGCGGCATTAAAGCAGGTGCAACGGATAGTGCTTTATATGAAGTGATGAAAGAATTAAAGGCCTATGCTGCAACCGGAACCACGAACGAAGAGATCGCATTCACGAAAAGTTCAATCGGACAGAGTGATGCACGAAATTATGAGACCGGTATTCAGAAAGCAGCATTCATTGGAAGAATATTAGCCTATAATCTGCCTGCTGATTTTGTAACACAACAAAACACGATCTTAAAAAACATCGGCAAGAAAGATATCGATGCAATAGCCAAAAAATATTTAGACGTTAACAAAATGAATATTTTACTGGTAGGCGATAAGCAATTGATCCTGCCGGGACTTAAAAGATTGGGTTATGACATTGTAGAACTGGATGTGGATGGAAATAAAATCGGTGATCTGTAAATAAAAGTTCAGAGAACAAAAAGAGCAGCTTTTGAAAAAAGGCTGCTCTTTTATATTTAATAAATGACAAAATAGCGCTAAGGCTGCTTTTAAAGGCCTTATTTTAGGTCTTAGCAAAGGGAATTGCACTGTTTCTCATGAGTTATCCATGAGTTATCCATGGGTTATCTATGGGTTATCTATGGATTATCCATGGGTTGTGAGCCAAATTGGCATATGAAACGCACTATTAAAACCCTTTTGTGGGTTTCGGGTATCTTTTTGGTAATATAAACATCCTGAAGGAAAAACATTTCTAAACCTTACTTTTGCGGCTTAATAAAAATCAGGTATCGTACAATGATCAGTGCAAGAAATATTACCCTTGCGTACGGCAAGCGGGTATTGTTTGATGAAGTGAATATTAATTTCATTAAGGGCAATTGTTATGGCGTGATCGGCGCCAATGGAGCAGGTAAATCTACTTTCTTAAAAATATTAAGTGGTGAGATTGAGCCAAATAAGGGAACCGTTGAGATCACTCCCGGCGAACGCATGGCCGTGTTGAAACAGAATCAATTTGAATTTGATGAATGTACGGTATTGAATACGGTATTGATGGGCCACAAAAAAATGTGGGATGTGATGCATGAGCGTGAAGCCATTTATGCCAAAGAAGATTTTACGGAAGAAGACGGAATGAAAGCAGGACATCTGGAAGCAGAGTTCGGAGAAATGGGTGGTTATGAAGCAGAAAGTAATGCGGGTACCTTATTAAGCAGTCTGGGTGTAAAGGAAAGCATGCAGCAAAGTTTGATGAAGGAGATCCCCAGCAATTTTAAAGTGCGTGTATTATTGGCGCAGGCATTATTTGGCAACCCTGATATCCTGTTATTGGATGAGCCTACCAACGGATTGGATATTGAAACAATCGGCTGGCTGGAAAACTTCTTAGCAGACTACGAGAATATTGTATTGGTAGTTAGTCACGATCGTCACTTTTTGGATACTATTTGTACGCATGTGGCTGATGTGGACCGTGCAAAGATCAAAGCCTTCACGGGTAACTATACATTCTGGTACGAATCATCTCAGTTGATGAGCCGCCAGATCAACGACAAGAACAAAAAGACGGAAGAAAAGAGAGCTGCTTTATTGGATTTCATTGCACGTTTCTCTGCCAATGCATCAAAAAGCAAGCAGGCAACATCACGTAAAAAAGCATTGGAAAAATTAACCATTGAAGATATTGAGCCGAGCAACAGAAAATATCCCGGAATTATATTTCAACCCTTACGTGAAGTAGGTAATCAGATCTTAAATGTGGAGAAACTGACCAAGAGCATTGATGGCAGAAAACTGTTTGATAATGTTTCTTTCAGCATCAATAAAGGAGAGAAGATCGCATTGTTGAGCCGTGATCCTTTAGCCGTAACCAATTTCTTTGAGATCATCAGCGGGAATATGGAGGCGGATAAAGGAAAATTTGAATGGGGAACTACCATTACAAAAGCCTATTTACCTGTTGAAAACAATGACTTTTTTACCGAAGGATTAAGTTTAATGGACTGGTTACGTCAGTTTGTTCCGGCACATGTTACTGATGCTGATGAACCATTTATACGTGGTTTTTTAGGGAAGATGTTGTTTAGCGGTGACGATATCATGAAGAAGACGAATGTATTGAGTGGTGGTGAAAAAGTACGTTGTATGATCAGTAGGATGATGTTGCAAAATCCTAATTTGGTTTTGTTGGATCAGCCAACCAATCACTTGGATCTGGAAAGTATTCAAAGTTTCAATGAAGGTTGTCAGACTTTCCCGGGTATTGTTTTATTAACATCACATGATCATACATTCATGCAAACAGTTGCCAATCGTGTGATCGAATTAACACCTAAAGGGATCATTGATAGGTTAACCACATTCGATGAATATATGGAAGATGACCGCATTCATCAGTTGAGAGAAGAATTATACGCGTAGCTAGTAATAAGTTGTAAGTATTAAGTTATAATAAAAAGCCATTCAATTGCTGAATGGCTCTTTATTTGTTGATATCATCTTCGTAATGTCATGCTGAGGTACTCGAAGCATGAATTCAAAAAACTAATTCTTACATCACACTTCGAGGGCCTCAGTGTGACATTTGTTCTGATAAAATTTTCTATTTAATTGCATCACCCTTCATCAGCTTATTACTTATCATCCAGTTGATGGAAATATCAAACCAATCAGATTTTGTGGTAGGATTATGTAATCCAAAACCATGTCCGCCTCTTTCATAAATATGCATTTCTGCAAGCACTTTATTCTTTAGTAAGGCCTCAAAAAATAAGATACTGTTCTCTACTTTTACTGTTTTATCATCTGATGCATGAACTAAAAATGTGGGTGGTGTTTGTGCTGTTATCTGGAGTTCATTCGAATACAATCTTATTTTTTCGGCACTTGCATTTTTCCCGATCAAATTATCACGGGAACCTATGTGGGCAAGACTGTCGGCAAAACTGATGACAGGATAACCCAGGATCATAAAGTCAGGACGGAGATTAATATTTTTAGGGTTGTCGACCACCACCATATTAAAATGTGTTCCTAAAGTAGAAGCCAGATGACCACCTGCAGAAAATCCCATGATGCCGATCTTGTCCGGATTTATATTCCATTCTTTTGCTTTTTCACGGACTAATTGTATCGCTCTTTCTGCATCCTGCAGAGGAACAATTTCTTTATTGTTCATACTGCTGTCAGTAGGGATCCTGTATTTCAAAACAAATGCAGCAACACCTTTTTGGTTAAATGTTCTTGCCACTTCATGGCCTTCGTGATCAATTGCAAGACGTGCATAACCGCCACCGGGGCAAATGATCACAGCCGTTAGAAATGAATCCTTTTTCTCAG
>CAIMKO010000209.1 GCA_903841915.1 uncultured Chitinophagaceae bacterium
ACCATGATCGGTCATCGCTTCATACAATTCAATCCCAACGAGAACAATAAAACAAAGTTTGAGCAGATGCTCGACATCTTTATGCAATTGCTCACATATACCAATGGGGATGCCGCAGAAGCTTTGAGCTGGATGAATGAACTGGATAAACAATATGAGTTTACAAATGAGGAATATGGCATGGGTGATTTCATTGATGACCTGAAGAACAATGGTTACATGAAAGAAAACCCTGTTGATGGCAGTTTTAAAATAACTGGCAAAAGTGAACAGAATATACGCAAAAGAAGTTTGGAAGAGATATTCGGGAAACTGAAGAAAACAAGAGCAGGTAATCACCAAACATTCAAACCCGGACAGGGCGATGAGATCAATCCGGAAACACGTTCTTTTCAGTTTGGTGATATGCTGGAGCATATTGATTTTACGGAAAGCATCCGCAATGCGCAGATCAATCATGGCATTGAGAATTTCTCTATGCATGAAGATGATCTGCAGATCAGAGAAACGGATTTCAAATCACAAACATCTACTGTGTTGATGATCGATATTTCGCATTCTATGATCTTGTATGGTGAAGACAGGATCACACCTGCCAAGAAAGTGGCCATGGCATTAAGTGAACTGATACAAACAAAATATCCTAAAGACACATTGGATATAGTAGTGTTTGGAAATGATGCATGGACAATTGAAGTGAAAGACCTGCCTTATCTTCAGGTGGGTCCCTATCATACCAATACGGTTGCAGGATTGGAATTGGCAATGGATCTGTTGCGCAAACAAAAGAATCCTAACAAGCAGATATTTATGATCACAGATGGGAAGCCTACCTGTTTGAAAGTAGGTAAGCGTTATTATAAGAACAGTTTTGGTATTGACAGAAAGATCATGAATCGATGTATCAATCTGGCTGCACAGTGCAAGAAATTGAAAATACCGATCACTACTTTTATGATCGCTTCAGATCCTTATCTGCAAAAGTTTGTACAGGAATTTACGGAGATGAATCAGGGCAAAGCTTTCTTTGCATCATTGGATAAATTGGGTGCATTTATTTTTAAAGATTTTGAAAGCGGAAAACGCAAAACGGTATATTAAAATAAAGTTTCGCCACTAAGGCTCAAAGACACTAAGAATTAGATAGGCAGAAAGAAAATATTTAAATTAAAATGTATGGAGCTAAAACCTTTATCAAATTATGAAGAATATTTAGGTAAAGAAATTGTTGATTCTGCTTTCAAAGTTCATAAGCAACTTGGTGGTGGATTGTTGGAGAAAATTTATGAGGCTTGTTTTTGTTATGAATTAGAAAAGAAAGGTATAAAATATAAACGTCAAGCAGCTTTGCCAATTGTTTATGATGATAAAGTATTTGATGAGGGGTTGATAATTGATGTTTTAGTAGATGACTCAGTTATTTGTGAATTTAAAGCAGTTGATAAAATAAATGATATTTGGAAAGCCCAGATAATAAGCCATCTCAAACTTTCTAATTTGCGTTTAGGCTATCTTATCAATTTTAATGTGGCCTTGATTAAGGATGGTATTAAAAGGTTTGTAGTTTAATTAAGTAGGCATGCAAACTCTAAGAAAAACGAAGTTTTTCATTCTTAGTGTCTTTGAAACTTCGTGGCAATAAAAGTAAAAAGTAAGTACAAAAAATAATTATGGATATCAAGAAAATCAAGACTTTAGGTGGATTAAAGAAGAGTGGTTATACACCAAGATCGATCAAAGAAGAAGTCAGGAATAATTTGATCGAGAAGATCAAACAGAAAGAGAATGCATTCACCGGAATTTTAGGTTATGAAGATTCTGTGATACCTGATACGGAAAGAGCTTTACTATCGCGTCATAATATCTTATTTCTGGGGTTACGTGGGCAGGCGAAAACAAGGATGGCCAGGCAAATGGTAGATCTGCTGGATGAATATATTCCTGTTGTAGCCGGCAGTGAAGTGAATGATGATCCGATGCAGCCTTTAAGCAAATATGCAAAAGATATTATTGCAGAATACGGAGATGAAACTCCGATACAATGGATACACAGAAGCGAACGATACGGCGAAAAGCTTGCTACACCTGATGTTAGTGTGGCTGATCTGATTGGTGATATTGATCCTATCAAAGCGGCAAATTTGAAATTAAGTTTCTCAGATGAAAGAGTAATTCATTATGGGATCATTCCGAGAAGTAATCGCGGCATTTTTGTGATCAATGAATTGCCTGATCTGCAGGCCAGGATACAAGTGGCATTGTTCAATATTTTACAGGAAGGTGATATTCAGATCCGGGGATTCAAATTAAGAATGCCATTGGATATTTTATTTGTGTTTACTGCCAATCCTGAAGATTATACCAATCGAGGCAGCATTGTAACGCCATTGAAGGATAGGATCGAATCGCAGATATTAACCCATTATCCTAAAACGATCGAAACATCTTTAGCGATCACTGAACAGGAATCTAATATTCTGGAAGAGCAAAAGCAAAGAGTAAGTGTGAGTGATGTAATAAAAAGATTGATTGAACAAATTGCATTCGAAGCTAGAAGCAACGAATACGTTGATAAGAAAAGCGGTGTGAGTGCAAGGCTTACCATTGCGGCGTATGAGAATGCGGTGAGTAGTGCCGAGCGCAGGGCTATCATTCATGATGAAAAGAAAACACAGGTTTGGATCAGTGATCTGGCAGGTGTTATTCCATCTATTACAGGTAAGATAGAATTGGTGTACGAAGGTGAGCAGGAAGGACCTTACCAAGTAGCGGTTAATTTATTGGATAAGTCTATCCGCACACAATTCATTCAATATTTCCCCAATCCTGAACAGACAAAGAAAAGAAGAGGCACAGGAAAGAAATCTGTTGAAGAAAAAGAGATTGAGAATCCATATAAATCTATCACACGCTGGTTTGATGCAGGCAATCATTTAGACATTTTGGTTGATATTAATGATGCTGAAAAGATCGCAGCATTATATAAAGTGGATGGTCTGCATGCTTTTGTAAAAAAATATTTTCATACAGCTAATGAAAAAGAAACAGCATTATTGATGGAATTTGTTTTGCATGGGTTGTCTTCTTATTCAATCATTAGTAAGAAAGTAATAGAAGGCAGAATAGAGTTCAAAGACTTAATGGGCAGCATGATGAATCTCGGGAATATTAATTTTGGAGAGGATGATGATTTGAGTGAAGATGATTTTAAATAGTTTTTAAACATTTAGCTACACAGGGAAAGACAGCAAATAGGTTTATTCTATATGCCCTTTAGTGAACTAAAGGGCTAGTTTAAACGGATGACTATATTTTACAGTTGTATCATTTTATTAATAACCCAAGCTTAATTCCGAAAGTAACAGATAACCCCGGGCTTTTTCCTAAGCGGGCATTTGTATAATTAAAAGCAGAAGAATTATTATAGTTAGAGTTATAATAATTTTGATAAGTGTCTTTTTTATTATCGAAACCATATCCCCAACCCCAATAAATATCTAATAATAATTTATTGTTAAATACCCATTGTCTGCCTAATTCTAATTGCAATGCACCGAAGGTTACATTTTGTTTTCCAACTTCTGATGTGCCGGTTGCTTTGTTTATGATAATATTTTCATTATAATTTCCAAGATAAATGATGGGCTTCAAATAAGCACCCTGCATTAAATGGGAAGGTCTTGTTTTGCCGAAAATAATAAAATCAGGTAGCTTGCCGAATTTATAACCGGCAGATACAAATGCTCCTAATTGACCTCTCTTTAGTTCTCCCAGTCCGTTACCATTGTAATTTAAAGTTTCAGATTTACCCGCACCGATGATGCCTAAAGAAAGTTCATAGCCTTTTCCAACTCCTGTGCTCTTTTCGTAACTAATTTCAGTATAACCATAGAGCGGAGAGAAGAAATTTATTTTGATGGCCTTACTGTATTGACCTTCATATCTTTCAATATCCTTGTACGCATCCTCATACTTTTTTTCTGTACCGTTCTCAAAAACAATTTTTTTGATCTTATCGGTTTCTAAAACATAAATGAGATCAGTTTTACTATTATATTCTTTGTATTTAATTTCTGAAGCCCCTGTTTCGACTACTTTGGCTGCTATGATCTGGCCATTATTTCTGTAGATTTTATCTTGGGCATTTAATATCCAGGAAGAACTTAAAGATAAGACTAATAAAAGGATTTCTTTTTTCATAGGAAAGCTTTATTATAAGGCAGTCTTAATTTTGAAAGTGCTGCAAAAATATATGTTAAATAATATTAACTTCTCTTTCCAGTTCAA
>CAIMKO010000210.1 GCA_903841915.1 uncultured Chitinophagaceae bacterium
ACAAATAGACCTGAGTAAAGAAACTTTTCCCATTGCTTATAAATACGGGGTTTATGATACGGAAAAAAAGAAGATACTCAGATACGAGAATGGCAATAACCGTGTATTCTATGATGCAGTTTCAGAAAATAAACTGACCGTTTTAAACGATGGCTTTGCTGTATTACCCAATAACACTTGGAAAGGAACAGGCGTTGCTATTCCGGTATTCAGTTTACGATCAGAAAAGAGTTTTGGTGTTGGTGAATTTTCAGATATTACACTATTGGTGGATTGGGCAAAGAAAACAGGATTGAAATTAGTACAGATACTGCCCATCAATGATACAACCGCAACACATACATGGACTGATTGTTATCCTTATGCAGCCATCTCTGCCTTCGCACTCCATCCAATTTATCTTAATTTAAGTAAGGTTGTCAATAGTGAAAATAAAAGCTTATTGACTGCATTGGAGAGCGACAGAAAAAAATTAAATGCACTGGATGCATTGGATTATGAAGCAGTATTAAATGTAAAGACAGCATTCATCAAACAAATTTATACTTCACAAAAGGACAGCATATTCGCTTCTGCGGAATACAAAGAATATTTCGAGAAGAATAAACATTGGCTGGTCCCTTATTCCGCGTTTTGTTATTTGAGAGATGAATATGGCACTGCCGATTTTAATCAGTGGCCTGCATTTAAACAGTATACTGTAGCAGATGTTACTGCATTAACTGCGCCGGATGCAACTTCATTCAATGCTGTAGCGATCAATTATTTTATACAATATCATTTGCATCTGCAATTAAAAGAAGCAACAGAATATGCGCATGCAAACGGTATTGTTGTTAAAGGGGATATTGCCATCGGTATCTATCGTTATGGTGCCGATGCATGGCAGCAACCGGATCTGTTTAATATGAATGTCCAGGCAGGTGCACCTCCCGATGGTTTCGCTGTGAAAGGGCAGAACTGGGGATTTCCGACTTACAACTGGCAGAAAATGAAGGAAGATGGTTTTGCCTGGTGGAAGAACCGGTTTGAACAAATGAGTTATTATTTCGACGCATTTCGAATCGATCATATTTTAGGATTCTTTCGCATATGGAGTATTCCCATGCATGCGGTGGAAGGGATCATGGGGTATTTTGTCCCTGCCATTCCATTACACTTAAACGAGTTGAACAGTCGGGGCATCACTTTCGATTATAACCGATACACAAAACCATTTATCAATGATGCTGTGTTATGGGAGATTTTTGGCTACGATCAGGATTATGTAAAAGACAGCTTCCTGGTATATGATGGGTTTGGAAATTATACACTAAAGCCTGAATTTGCAACACAACGGCAGGTGGAAAAACATGTAGCAAACTGGAAGGACGATGCCTTCACTCAAAAAATAAAACAAGGATTGTTTGACCTTATCAGCAATGTAATATTTTTTGAAGTAGAGGGCTCTCAGGGACAACAATATCATTTCCGTTTTTCAATGAATGGAACCTCTTCATTCCGGAACCTTGACGAATACACGCAAAATCAGTTGAATGAATTGTATGTAAATTATTTCTTCCGTCGTCAGGATGATTTCTGGATGAAAGAAGCTTTGCAAAAATTACCGGCATTAAAACGTGTGACCAATATGCTGGTTTGCGGAGAAGACCTGGGCTTGGTTCCAGCCTGCGTTCCGGATGTGATGCGTCAATTGGGATTGCTCAGTCTGGAAATTCAGCGTATGCCGAAAGATCCGAAGAAAGAATTTTTCCATCCAAATGATGCGCCATATTTAAGTGTGATCACACCTTCAACACATGATATGAGCACCATACGTGGTTGGTGGGAAGAAGATAAGGCCAGCATACAAAAATTTTATAATCGCGAATTAGGCCAGTGGGGAGATGCGCCTTTCTATTGTGAGGCATGGATCAACAGATTAATTATAAACCAACATTTATACTCACCCGCCATGTTCTGTATTTTTCAGCTGCAGGATATCTTGGGAATAGATGAAAAAATACGTCGAGTAAATCCAAATGACGAGCGAATCAATATACCGGCCGATCCTAAACACTATTGGAGATACCGCATGCATCTTAGTTTGGAGAACCTCTTAAC
>CAIMKO010000211.1 GCA_903841915.1 uncultured Chitinophagaceae bacterium
GATGAGATTACATTTGCAGCCATGATAGTTTTAGACGGAAAAATAGCATCCCAATCAGTAAAAGACAGCCTGAAGCTGCAAGTTGCCGAATTAACGGCTGCCGGCAAAAGGGCCCCGCATCTTGCTGTGATCATTGTGGGTAATAATGGGGCCAGCGAGACCTATGTAGCCAGCAAAGTGAAAAATTGTGCCGAGATAGGCTTTACCAGCACTTTGATCCGTTTAGAGGATAGTATCGACGAAAACGTGTTGCTTTTACAGATCGAAGCACTAAATAATGATGCAGGCATCGATGGTATCCTGGTTCAGCTCCCTTTACCGAAACAGATCAACGAACAAAAAGTGATCGAAGCCATTGATCCCGCAAAAGATGTAGATGGCTTTCATCCCATCAGTGCAGGTAAATTGGTACAGGGATTACCCACATTTATTCCTGCCACACCTTACGGGATCATTTTAATGCTGGAACATTATCGTATTGAAACAAAAGGCAAACATGCAGTGATAATTGGTCGAAGCAATATTGTTGGAAGACCCATGAGCATCTTATTAAGCAGTAACAGCAAATTTGGAAATTGTACCGTAACGATTTGTCATTCGCATACACCCAACTTAAAAGAGATCTGTTTGCAGGGCGATATCATTGTTGCAGCATTGGGCAGGCCGGAATTTGTAAAAGCAGATATGGTAAAATCAGGTGCTGTTGTCATTGATGTTGGTATTACCAGAGTGGAAGATCCAACAGCAAAAAAAGGATTTCGCATCAAAGGCGATGTGTCTTATGATGAAGTGGCTGCTAAAGCATCTGCCATTACTCCTGTTCCCGGTGGTGTTGGATTAATGACCATTGCAGGATTGTTGAAGAATACTTTGCAAGCATATCGTGATAGATGCTAAATGTTGGATGTTGATGTTAGATGATGGATGTTAAATGAAAAATTTTTCATAGTTGGTTATCACCCTGTGCATCTGACAACT
This sequence comes from uncultured Chitinophagaceae bacterium, assembly GCA_903841915.1. GTDB lineage: Bacteria > Bacteroidota > Bacteroidia > Chitinophagales > Chitinophagaceae > CAIQDX01. Next base: position 979 of record CAIMKO010000211.1, read on the forward strand.
TTTGATCCTCTAACATCAACATTTGAAACGAGCTGTCACCTTGAGGCTCTCGAAAGGTGAATCTTAAAAAGAGCATTTTATTAATCCTTCATGCTTCGAGAGCCTCAGCATGACATCAAACTTTAAAAAAAGAACCGTCAATTAATAATAATCAAATCAAGAATACTCTTTGTTTTTATCGATAATTCAACATTTGAAACGAACTGTCACCTTGAGGCTCTCGAAAGGTGAATATTAAAAAGAGCATTTTATTAATCCTTCATGCTTCAAGTGCATGACATGAAACTTTTAAATTAAAAAACGAATACTATATTTCAATACAATAATAATATTTCAGTCAATTTCATCATCTAGCATTTAACATTAAATATGTCTCATTCAACATCTACCCTTCAACATTTAAAATTACCCATCATGGAATCCTTCTACACATTACAGGGTGAAGGATCACATCAGGGACGTGCTGCTTATTTTATTCGACTCGGCGGATGCGATGTGGGTTGTGTTTGGTGCGATGTAAAAGAAAGCTGGGATGCCGATGCGCATCCTAAATTTACTGTTGAACAAATTGTAGTCAATGCTGCTCAATCATTTACTGGTCGACTGTCGACGGTCAACGGTCGACGATTAGCTGTTATAACCGGGGGAGAACCTTTGATGCATAACCTGAATGAACTAACAACTCAACTACAAGCAGCAGGTTTTGAAACGAATATTGAAACATCTGGATCTTCTCCCTTCAGCGGGAAATGGGATTGGATCTGTCTTTCGCCAAAAAAATTCAAAGAACCCTTACCTGAAATATTGCCCCTTGCCAACGAATTAAAAGTGGTGGTCTTTAATAAA
>CAIMKO010000212.1 GCA_903841915.1 uncultured Chitinophagaceae bacterium
CTGGAAAGCGAATTATTCGGTCATGAAAAGGGAGCTTTTACAGGAGCTGTTGGTCAACGTGCCGGTAAATTCGAAGAAGCCAATAAAGGAACTATTTTCTTAGATGAGATCGGAGAAATGGACATTCATCTACAGGCCAAACTCCTGCGTGTTCTGCAGGAAAGAGAAGTGACCCGAATTGGCGGGAATACCGTTGTGCCCCTCGATGTAAGAATTATTATTGCCACACATCGTAATCTGCTGGAACTGGTTAAATCAGGTCTATTCCGTCAGGATCTATATTATCGTATTCTGGGTTTACCGATAGAATTACCACCCTTAAAAGATAGAGGCAACGATGTGTTGATCCTTGCCAAACAATTTGTAAAACAATTTTGTGATGAAAATAAATTGCCTGTAAAATCTATATCTCCTGAAGCACAACAGAAATTGTGTGGGTATCATTTTCCGGGAAATGTGCGCGAATTGAAATCAATGATCGAATTAGCTTCTGTCATGTCTGATGGAAATACGATCGAAGAGAAAGATATCATGATCGAGAACAGCAATAATTTCAATAGCTTATTGACCACAGAAACAACACTCAAGGAATACGAAGCACAGATCATTCAGTATTTCTTAGACAAATACGACTCGGATATTATGCTGGTTGCAAAGAAACTGGATATGGGCAAATCCACTATTTATAAGATGATAAAGGACGGAGATATCAAGGTTAAGTAATCAGAACTCAAAATACCGATTCATTATTGTAGTCAAGAATGGAACACGGATTATACGGATGCAACAGATTTACACAGAAGTTTATTTAAACATTATTCAATAAAACAGATCCACAATGCCGTACCGCATAGTGCTGTCAGATTCGTTGTCATCAGTATTTTCAGTGTCACCTGCCTGCCGGTAGGCTGGTCCATGTTCCATTTCTTCTCAAAAACTTACATTAAATAGAAATTATCTAATTAATCTACTCGGTTTCCTTTTCCATCATCAAATAAGCTTTGATGAAACCATCAATTTCTCCATCCATTACCGGCTGCACATTACCTACTTCATAATCGGTTCTGTGATCTTTGATCATTTTATAGGGATGAAAAACATAGGATCTTATCTGACTGCCCCACTCTATTTTTTTCTTGCCTGCATTATTGGCATTCAATACTTCCTGACGCTTCCTTAATTCCTCATCATACAATCTACTCTTCAACATTTTCATGGCCAATTCTCGGTTCTCTCCCTGTGTTCTTGCCTGCTGACATTCTACAATGATGCTGCTGGGAGCATGTTTTAAACGAACTGCTGTTTCAACTTTGTTTACGTTTTGTCCGCCGCTGCCACCGCTTCTGTAAAATGCCCATTCAATATCTGCAGGGTTAACACTTATTTCAATACTATCATCGATCAAAGGATAAACATAGACCGAGGCAAAGGAAGTATGTCTTCTTGCATTACTGTCAAAGGGAGATATTCTTACCAAACGATGCACGCCGCTTTCGGCTTTTAAAAATCCATATGCAAATGGTCCGTCAAATTGCAATGTCACACTTTTTATACCGGCCCCATCTCCTTCCTGAAAATCCAGTTCGGTTACTTTCCATCCCTGCTTATCGCCATACATGCGATACATGCGCATTAGCATTTCAGCCCAGTCCTGACTTTCTGTTCCGCCTGCACCCGGATTGATCTGCAATACAGCAGGCAATTCATCTTCGGGCTGATTGAGTGTACTTTTAAATTCAGCATCTTCAATTTCTTTCAATGCCTGATCATAAGTCTGTTTCGTTTCTTCTTCACTGGCATCCCCTGCTTTCCAGAAATCAAACAACACAGCAAAGTCATCAACCGATGCTTCCACCTGTTGATACAACTTCAACCAATACTCGTTTACTTTGATTTCCTTCATGATGCCGGTGGCTCTTTTGTTGTCATCCCAAAAGCCCTCCGATAACGAAAGTTGACGATCAGTCTCTAGCTTATATATACGGTTCTCGACGTCAAAGAAACCTCCTCAGGACAATTACTCTGTCCCTCATACTCTTGATCTGTTCTTGTGTCATAGCTGCAAATATAATTGTATTGAAACGATTCTAAGGCAGGCATTTGTAGATAAGCATTATAGCTAGAAACTAAAAAGCACAGCCTATAAGGCCTGTGCTTTTTAATATGCATTTTTTCTGTTTTTCTTATTTCTTCAAAGAAGCCATATCAATCACAAAACGATAATGAACATCGCTTTTCAGCATTCTTTCATAGGCTTCATTGATATCCTGCATCTTGATCACTTCGATCTCAGATACAATATTATGTTCTCCGCAGAAATCAAGCATTTCCTGTGTCTCGGCAATACCACCAATCAAAGAACCTGCAACGGCTCTTCTTCCCAATATCATTGGAACGGTATGCAGAAAAGGTTCCAATGCACCTAAATAACCAACCAGCACCAATGTACCGCTGATGTTTAAAGTAGCCACATAAGGATTCAGATCATGCGCATAAGGAACGGTATCAATGATCAAATCGAATTTTCCCTTTACAGAATTCATATGATCCTTGTCGGTTGAAATAACAACAGCATCTGCTCCTAATTCTTTGGCATCTTTTTCTTTATTGGGTGATCTGGAGAAGAGTGTTACTTCAGCGCCAAGACCTTTTGCCAGTTTGATGGCCATATGTCCTAATCCACCTAAACCTACCACCGCCACTTTACTGCCCTTTCCTGCCTTCCAATGCCTAAGCGGCGACCATGTTGTAATACCCGCACAAAGTAAAGGTGCAACAGCAGCCAGATCAAGGTTTGCAGGCACTTTCAAAACAAAATGTTCATCCACTACGATCTTCTCTGAATAACCTCCAAAGGTCATTCCACCCAGATGTTTGTCAGCACCATTGTAAGTTCCTGTAGACCCTGTTAAACAATATTGTTCCAGGTCTTGCTTACAACTATCACAAGTGCGGCAGGAATCAACCAGACAGCCCACAGCTGCAAAGTCGCCTACTTTCAGTTTAGTAACTTCAGCCCCAACCCTCGTGATCTTTCCAACAATTTCGTGACCGGGTATAGCAGGGTAAGTTGTAAATCCCCAATCGTTTCTTGCCGTGTGCAGATCAGAATGACAAACACCGCAATACAATATTTCAATTTCAATATCTTTTGCAGTTGGTTCTCTGCGTTCGATATGCATTTGTTTTAAAGCAGCATCGGCTGCTTCTGTTCCAAAAGCTTTTACATTTTTTGTTCCCATATTTTTATGATTTTTAAATTAGATATTACTGTTGTAAACAGATGTGTTCATACAAAGTTCGCATGAAACTGAATCAAAGTAACTATTGTGCAATAATAGTTTGCCGGATATGTTAATGACAGCTTTGGTATTCTTCATCAGTAACTGCAGTCAGCCAATTAACTGCGATCGTTTCAACAATATTGGTAATGGCAATATGCGTAAAGCCACTATCTTTTCTGGCACCATGCCAGTGTTCAACATGCGACGGGATCACAACAACATCACCTTTTGAAAGGTTTCTTGCAGATTTTCCTCTTTCTTGATACAATCCTTTTCCTTCCGTAACCAGTAATATTTGTCCTGCGGGATGTGTATGCCAGTTGTTTCGGCAACCGGGTTCAAATATTACATTGCCGATCGTATAATTTCCTGTTTCATCTTTAGGAACTAAAACATTCAGCCATGCTGTTCCTGTAAAATAGTCGGGTGCTGTTTTTTCTCCTATTGGAAATATGCTGTCTTTATTTTCATTCATAACAATTGTTTTATAATCCTGTTGCTTTTTCTGCTGCCTCACTGTATCGAGCACCTACAATTTGAATCTTTGCAGAAGCTTCTTCTATTTCCTGCAATTCTTCTTTGCTCAGCTGAATAGATGCCGCAGCTATATTTTCTGTTAAGCGATGTAATTTGGTAGTACCTGGAATAGGCACTATCCAAGGTTTTTGAGCCAATACCCATGCTAATGCAATTTGTGCATTCGTAGCATTTTTTCTAGCAGCAAATTGATTCAGCAGATCCAAAAGTACTTTATTAGCAACTATTGCATCTTCAGTAAATCGTGGAATAGTATTGCGAATATCACCTTGAGCAAAAGTTGTCTTTGCATCAATTTTCCCTGTAAGAAATCCTTTACCCAATGGGCTGAAGGCCACCAATCCAATACCGAGTTCTTCAATTGTTGGAATGATCTCTTTCTCGTGTTGCCTTGTCCACATCGAATATTCACTTTGCAATGCACTAACAGATTGAACTGCATGCGCACGACGAATCGTATTGGCACCGGCTTCACTCAAACCAAAATATTTTACTTTACCTTCTGCTATTAAATCTTTTA
>CAIMKO010000213.1 GCA_903841915.1 uncultured Chitinophagaceae bacterium
ACAACGTACTCTTTAACAAAGCAGAGCATATTATTTAAATAAAATAATTGGAATTGATTGCAGATAAAAAAAATATTGATCGAATTGATTCTTCAAGAAACATGGCAGTGAAAGTAATTAGAGTGGAGAATATTGTAAAGACCTACACTATTAATAAAACAGTGGTCACTGCATTACACGGCATTTCATTTGAAGTGGCGCAGGGAGAGATTTTCGGCATCATTGGTCCGGATGGCGCAGGCAAAACTTCCTTATTCAGGATACTCACTACCTTATTATTGGCTGATAGCGGAACTGCAAGCGTAGATGGTTTTGATGTGGTAAAAGATTATAAAGCCATCCGCAACCGTGTGGGTTATATGCCGGGAAGATTTTCCCTGTATCAGGACCTTACTGTTGAAGAGAACCTGAACTTCTTTGCCACCATCTTCAATACTTCCATCAAAGAGAATTATGATCTGATCAAAGATATCTATTCGCAAATAGAACCTTTTAAAAAAAGAAGAGCAGGTGCATTATCAGGTGGCATGAAACAAAAGCTGGCACTGAGTTGTGCGTTGATTCACCGACCCAGCGTTTTGTTTTTGGATGAACCCACGACAGGTGTTGATGCTGTTTCAAGAAAAGAATTCTGGGATATGTTGAAACATTTGAAAGAGCAGGGTATTACCATTCTGGTTTCCACACCTTATATGGATGAAGCAAGTTTATGCGACAGGGTTGCTTTATTGCAAAACGGTTCCATTCTTTCTATTGATACACCGGAAAATATCAGCAATGATTTTCCTAAAAAATTATGGGCAGTACATGCAGAACAAATGCTGCTTTTATCCAAACACCTGCATCAGTGGACTGAAACGGAAAGCTGTTTTTCTTTTGGCGAAAATTATCATCTTGTTTTAAAAGATGATAACAAAGGGAAAAATGAGATCGAAGCATTCCTGCTGCAGCAACAACATACCGGTATAGAAATAAAACAGATCCACGCAAATATCGAAGATTGTTTTATGGCTTTGATGAAACCCCTATCCCCTAAAGGGGAATAAAAAAAGTCTTATAAGGATAAATGAAAATAGTAAATGGAAAACAGCAATAAAAATAATTCAGTAACTAATAAAACAGCTTTGGAGGCAGAAGGTAAGGTGATCACAGCCAACAAGCTCACAAAAAGTTTTGGCGACTTTATTGCGGTGGATCATATTTCCTTTGAAGTAAGCAAAGGAGAGATCTTTGGTTTTCTCGGTGCCAATGGTGCAGGAAAAACAACTGCCATGCGAATGCTTTGCGGTCTATCTATTCCTACATCGGGTGCAGCCACGGTAGCGGGATTCAACGTTTTTACACAAACCGAAAAGATCAAACAGAATATTGGCTATATGAGCCAGAAATTCTCTTTGTATGAAGACCTTACCATCAAGGAGAATATAAGATTCTATGGCGGTATCTATGGCTTAAGCAATAAAAGCATCGAAGAAAAAATAAATTTGTTGCTGCATCAACTGCATCTGGAAGGACAGGAAAAGAAATTGGTAAAAGATCTTCCGCTGGGCTGGAAACAGAAACTGGCTTTTTCAGTTGCCATAGTGCATGATCCTGCGATTGTTTTTTTAGATGAACCAACAGGCGGCGTGGATCCCATTACCAGAAGAGAATTCTGGGACCTGATCTATGAAGCCAGCAGCAAGGGCATCACGGTTTTTGTGACCACACACTATATGGATGAAGCAGAATATTGTAACCGTGTTTCGATCATGGTGGATGGAAGGATCGAAGCATTAGATACGCCTAAGGCATTAAAGAAACAGTTTGCATCTGCATCGATGGATGAAGTGTTTTTAAAGCTGGCAAGAAAAGCTGTAAGAAATGATGGATGATGTTTTTTTATCCCCTCCCTGGAGGGGCTTTAGCACGGGTTAAAAATTATACGATGATTGTGTGGGGTGGGTCAAGTTGCGCAACCCGAAAAAGTACAAATGTGCGACGCAACCTAAGTTGCATAAAAATTTGAAGCTGATAAAAATAAAAAGGAATGAAACAATTTTTTGCATTCGTTAAAAAAGAATTCTTTCACATATGGCGTGATAAGCGAACGCTTTTTATTTTGCTGGGCATACCCATCACACAGATCATCATCTTTGGTTTCGCACTCACCAATGAAGTGAAAAATTCGCAGATCGCCATTCTTGATCTATCCAAGGATGTAGCATCAACCCAATTAATTCAAAAGATCAGTGCCAGCAAATATTTTGATTACACCACAAAATTATCTTCTTACACAGAAGTAGAACCTGCTTTCAAAAAAGGCAAAATAAAAATGGTTTGGGTGCTCCCGCAACAGTTTGCCGGTGATATGCAACACGGGAACAAAACACAGATACAATTGAT
>CAIMKO010000214.1 GCA_903841915.1 uncultured Chitinophagaceae bacterium
CGCTGATGCCCTGACCAAGGATGATAAAATCAACATTTATGTTACTCATGACCGGTTATTTTAGAACCTATATCAAATATACGTGTAACAGAATCTTTGGCATCTCCGCAAATCGCTTTAAGTGTCATTTTAAATTTTCCATGATAATCAGCCGGAACTGTAAAGGGAAATTCTGTTGTAAATTTTTCAGCTTTGATGGAAGTGAAATACTGAAATGGAAAGATATTCAGGAACCAGCCATCGATACTTTTATGGGTGCCCGCATCAAAGAGTTCAAGTGTAACATTTCCTGTTTGTTCTTTTGATAAATGATGTTCAACCATCACTTTGAGATCAACCTTATTTCCTGCTTTTATTTGCTGAGATAATGTGTAATGGATTTTTATTGCGTTTGGTGTTTGAGCAAACAGAATATTGATTCCAAGCAAGTATAACAATAAGATAAATAATATTTTTTTCATTAATTAATGCAATTGAACTGCAAATCAACAATTATTTGCACTATTTCTCTAATAAAGATTATTACAATTATCATTCCCTGAACTGACAAAAATCATAAAGCAATTAATCTGCGATGGAGAAACTGTTTCTAACTTTGACAATTGATTTTTACGGATTCTAAATTGTAAAAACATGATTGCTTTGATTGAGAGTTTATTTCTCATCCCGATTGCCGTTAGCGCATTGTTGCTTGCACTACCCAAAAACCTTACCCGAATTGTAACTATAGCAGGTGCTGCTGTTTTGTCTTTTCTTGCTATTTATCTCTACACACAAGCCGGTAGTGGCCCAATACATTTAGCAGTTCCTGCAATATTTGACCAATTGGTAACAATTGTCGATTTTGTTTTATTGGCATATATTATCGGCATAGGTGTGATGCAAAAACATCCGTTAATATCAATACTGGCAATCATACAGTTTATTGCATTAGCATATTTGGTGACTAAAATGCCTGAAACACATATCGTCCAGTTCTATGTTGACAAACTAAGTATGTTCATGTTTATTTTAGTGAATGTTATCAGCAGTGTTATTGCGATCTATTCTTTAAAATATATTGATGAAGAAAATTGCAGTCAATTCAGAAAAAAATATTTTATCTCAACTATTTTTTGGTTTATTGCCGCTATGAATTTATTGGCAGCAGCCGATAATCTTGAATATTTCTATTTGTTCTTCAAATTAACAACAATTGCATCTTATTTATTTATTCGATTTAGAAAAGATGAATTGTCTAAGAAAAATGCCCGTACCGCTTTATGGATGAATCAATTTGGCGGCATTACTATTCTCGGTGCCATTGCTTACAGCATTTTTACTCCTCAATATGGTTATCCTTTTTTCAGCGATTTAATTTCAAAAGGGAATGCAGTTGGTATCATGATGCCATTTGCATTGTTAGCTATCGCCGGAATGGTAAAGGGAGCTCAATATCCATTCAGCAAGTGGTTAATTGGTGCAATGGTTGCACCAACACCCGTGAGTGCTTTGCTGCACTCATCTACAATGGTAAAGATCGCACCGTTTATCATGCTGCGTATTTCACCTGTTATTAAAGGAACATCTTTGGCAACGGTTATTATTGCACTAACTGCATTTGTTTTTGTTGCAGCAGCAATTGCTGCGTTGGCTCAAGATACTTTCAAAAAAATATTGGCACATTCAACTATTGCATTGTTGGCATTAATGATTTTAATGGCTGCTGTTGGAACACCGGTTGCAGTTACGGCTGCATTGATACTGATATTATTTCATGGTCTTTCAAAAGGCTTATTATTCCTTAATGCAGGCGTATTGGAACATGTATTCCACATGAAGCAAACA
>CAIMKO010000215.1 GCA_903841915.1 uncultured Chitinophagaceae bacterium
CAATAATCATTTACGCCAATCAGGATACTTAATACATCTGGCTTTAGTGCGATACAGTCTTCATCCCATCTCTCGCGTAGCTGAAAAACTTTGTTCCCACTGACACCACGATTATAAATGGTCAGTTTCTTTTGTGCATATTTTTCCAGTAGATGACCTGCGGTAAACAGGGCATATCCACGGCCTATTGCATCGGTATTGTTTGGCTCAGAATTTTGGCGGTCTCTCCCTGCGTCAGTTATTGAATCTCCCTGAAACAGGATAACTGCATTATCTTTCAGGATAACAGGTAGCTTAACAGGATGTTTTTTTTTCTTCTCTGCACCATTAGCCATTACAGGGATGATTATAGCGGCTGCTCCTGTGATTGCCGCAGCTTTTAAAAAGTCTCTTCTTGAATTTTTCATTTCTCAGAATAGATATTTGTCGTTATTTATTTTGTGCAATTTGCATTTTTAATTTTAGAATTTGTATTGATTCATTTCATTTTTTTCTGTGACTTTTATTGCTTCGACCTCGTAAATTATCCCACGGTTCACTAATTGGCAATTTTCGGCTTGGGTATATATGGTTAAATTACTTCATTAAAAGAGCATCATATAAAGATGTGATACTCCAGGGATATATAGGATAAGTAATTGTTTTGTTAATTAAGAATCTACGGAATCGGAGAGCGCTACATCTTTAGCTTGTTCAGGTCAGATATTTTGTAATAAACTGTGGTTTACTCCATTTTAACCCATCGCGACTCGTGGCATACTTTACAACTTGTCCTACACGATCTTCAACGCCAGGTCCATCGCTCCACATACACCAGTATCGGCCATTGTAAAAGGTTAGGTAATTATGCTGATTGCATCCTCCACTAGTTGTTGCCTCTTTAAAAGTTTGATGATTTGTTCCTTTAACCCGAACGTCGCTAACAGTGGACTGTTGCAACGGAATTCGAGGTAATTTGTCGAAATTTATTTGCCTGGAATCAACAAACCAATCACCTTTTAGCATCAACGGAGATTCTTGATCTTTTAATAGCTGTTCCTGGCCTATAAGCTTAAGCGTGACCAGTAAGAGTATTGTCAGTGAAATTGTTATGCCTTTAATCATGATGTTTTATGGCTTTGTGTGTCATGGTTTTTTGCTAAAACGGCAACGATGTAATAGTCCCAATTTGTCTGAAATTCATATCCGATTGGGTATCCCCGCTATCCCTTTGTGTTTCGGAAGTGCTTCAGCTGATTGTTTGGAAATAATAGACACAAACCATTCTTAAAATTCATAGAATATGCATACGATTAGGCAAAAACAGAGAGTAAGTAGGGTGATCCATCTTTTGATTTAACAATCCCTTTGGGGATAAATAACTCGCGTGCCAAAGAGGTCCGGAACAAACCATTTTAACTGTCACTTCATAAATTTTTCATTTCCATGAGAAATTGAATGGCCGTCGAATAAACCTGCTAAGGACCTAATACAAAAATATTTTTTTGCAAACGTTGAATGAAAAAAATTTAGATTAAACGTCAAAGTTGGGGATATCCAAATACTCACCACCTTTTAGAGCCGACTGATGTCCTACAATTCCCGGAGCAGTATATGCAATGGCCTCATAAACATTCACTTTTGGCTGGCGGCTATTGATTAAAGAATCTATAAATTCGTGCGTAATGAATGAATGTGATCCGTCGTGACCTGAGTTATGTCGTAATGGTTCCGGCAGCAGATCGGTCTCCCACCAGTTGTGTTGGGGATACGATTCGGTGATGTTGACTTTATGCTGGAAGCCGGCATCATCCTTTCCTGTGCCATCTGCCTCTCTTACAATGGTATGATCCTTCCCCTCCTCTGTAGATGAAAAGAAGGACATCTTATCTCCCCTCCATTCGGCGCGTTCGGTATTTCTGAGTGCACCTTTCCAGTTTACCTCTACTCTGAAGGGCTTATCTTTATTGGTTTTAAAGAAGGCGGTCTCGTTCCAGAACGGGTTAGAATACGGATTGTTTTGCAACAACGGACTTTTGTCACCCCAACCCAGGGCGCTTACTTTTGTCAGTCTTTCCTGAGTAATGCCTAGCAAAAACGCGGTACAATGGGTCGGATAGAGCAGGGGAGGGAGGCCGTGACGCCAGGTTGGTTTGCCATCCTCGAACCACAGCGTTTCCAGGCCGGGATGGTTATATTCGGCAGCGGCACTGAACATTTCGCCAAACAGCCCCTCGTTATAAAATTTTCGTACCGAAATTGTATTTTGCCTGAAATAGCTTGTTTCGGCCATCATATAGGTAAGTCCTGTCGACCGGACTGTATCCCGTAAAAGGTAACACTCCTCAATAGTCATGGCTGCGGGAACTGCACAAAGTACATGTTTCCCGGCTTTGAGGGTCATCACCACATGGCGGACATGATCGGGGGCAGGGGTTGCAATAAATACTGCGTCTATTTTGGGATCAAGGATCAGTTTTTCGAGTGATTCAAAACTCTTTGAACAGCCGTAAACTTTCATTAGGTTTTCTCGTCGGTCCTGACGCAAATCGCTAACTGCCTCAACAATGCAACCTGGATGTTCATGAAACTGGAAACCAGCACCAAAAC
>CAIMKO010000216.1 GCA_903841915.1 uncultured Chitinophagaceae bacterium
AGCCATCAAATTTTGATGGCTCTCTTATTTTGTCGTATAGAATCCTTAAAGTTCAATTGTCCTGGTTTAATGCGCTTTTAGAAACGCAATGGCTTTTGTATGTGCATCTTCCGTTGCCTCTTTATTAAAAGCAGGATTGGATGGATTGGCAAAACCATGTGCTGCATCATATTTATTTACGGAGATAGTTTTTCCTGCAGCTTTCATATTCTGTTCGAAAGCATCAACCACTTCGGGTTTAATGCCCTGGTCCTTATTTCCGAAGAAACCGATCACATCACAATTAATGGTCTTTAATCTTTCTAAATTAGTTTCCGGTCTGCCGTAATACATTACACAACCTGCAGCCTGTTTGCCTGCAAGAATAGTTGCCTGTAAACTCCATCCGCCACCAAAACACCAGCCCACAGTATAGATCTTGGTTTCTATTCCGGCATATGCAATGGAAGCTTTTACAATATTTTCCAGTCTTATCGCAGAAGCGCTTCTCATATAGGCCATGGCGCTATCTGGTGCAGAAGCTACTTTACCATCATACATATCTAATGCCAAAACATTTACATCGCCCAATTCTGTATAAAATTTCTCAGCTTCCTTTTTGATATTGTCATTCAACCCCCACCATTCCTGTATCACAAATAGCCACTTATTTGTTTTCTTCTTTGCTTTGATGAAATATCCTTGCGCATTCATCCCGTCGGGAGATGCATAACTGACGGTAGCACCTAGTGGGTTTTCCAATGTAAAACGGATCGGGTAGGGGTGTAATGCCGCAAAGCCGGGTTGGTCAGCATCCGCCTGAATCAAGGTTCTGGCCTCCGCATTGAAGCAAGCCACATAACATTCAGCTGTTAATGTTTTAGGCTCGGGCAGCTTAAAAGTGTAACTCAGTAAAGCGGCTGTTGCAAATGCAGCGGCGGATAGTAAAATTGTTTTTTTCATTTAAGTTGATTTTCATGGTAAAGATGTACACGTTAAATTAACACTTTTGCCTATTGCTTGTTCATTGGGCAAACAGTTATTTTTTGATGAATAAAAATTCATGTAGGTTTGTACGACCTCCGAGAGTAGCTCGTGATTTGTTTCCATTTCTCTTTAAGGTCAAAAAAAATACATCTGCAAAATTTTATGCAGGTGATTGCTGTTGTTACGTGATGAACAGAAAGTACAAGTCCTCTGACGCTTAAAGCTCAAGAGTACAAGGGTGCGACGCAACAAAAGCAAAATAGCAATACCAAAGTTCAGATAAAAGAAATATTTACTTAACAGATTAACCATTCATTATGGCCAAGTATATTTTTGTTACAGGCGGCGTAACAAGCAGTTTAGGAAAAGGGATCATTGCAGCAAGTTTAGCGAAATTATTGCAGGCAAGAGGTTTTAGGGTGACGATACAGAAATTCGATCCCTATATCAATGTTGACCCGGGTACATTGAATCCATACGAACATGGCGAATGTTATGTAACAGAAGATGGTGCAGAAACGGATCTTGATCTCGGTCACTACGAACGTTTCCTGAGCAGTTATACTTCACAGGCGAACAATGTTACTACGGGAAGAATTTATCAAACAGTGATCAATAAAGAACGTGCCGGTGATTTTTTAGGAAAAACGGTACAGGTTGTTCCTCATATTACCGACGAAATTAAAAGAAGAATGTTGTTGTTGGGAAAAAGCGG
>CAIMKO010000217.1 GCA_903841915.1 uncultured Chitinophagaceae bacterium
CCGCATTCCTCGCATTTCATGAAAACTTTCAAAGGCAAAGGTTCAATTTCTTTCTGATGAGTAACACCATATTTATTAGCAGACTGCCGGATATTGTTTACCTCTAAAAAGTCCTCTTCTGAGATTAAAGCCGGATGATTGCCCTTAATCAGTTTCCCATTCAGCATTTTGTTCACTATTACACCGCAATAAAATGGATTGGAAAAGATCATTGATAGCTTTTGTTTGTAGATGGTAACTCCCAATGCTCGTAGCTTGCCTATTATTTCATCATTCTTCAAGCCTTCCAGTTTCCATTTAAAAGCCTTACGCAATTGCTGCCCTACCTTATTGATAACAATTTTACGTTCACCATTCAGTCTTGTAACATCATAACCCATTGGTGGTTTTAAGCACCATATACCCTTCTCAAACTTCTCTTTCATTCCGGCAACTGCCCTTTGCTTGCGAAGCTGGTTATCAAATTCGCTGAAAAGGAATTGAATGTTCTGCTGGAATACGCCGCTTACATTTGTTGTATCAGTTGGTTGTGTAACCGCGAATACGGTAACGCCGTGCTTATCCCTTAAATCTTGTGCTATCTTGATTGCTGCACCGCCGGTTCTACTAAACCTGTCAAGAGTATATACAAGAATATGGCTTACCCTGCCTTTGTTTTTCCTGATGAACTCAAGCATCCGCTGGAATTCTTTACGTCCATCCGTCTTTGCACTTTCATAGGTCCCACCGAAATATGATAAGATTTCTGTGCCGCTTTTCTTAGCGTATTCCACAATAGTTTTTTTCTGAAAATCCAGGCTAAGATTTTTATCGGCCTGTTCTTTTGATGAAACACGGGTATAAACCACTGCCTGTTTTAAATTTGCTACGATAGGCGTTGAGGATGTTCTTGCCCATTTCTGAAAATTATCAAGATTGCTCATGCTGCTAAATTTAATTCTTTTTCTTTATTTGCCGTTATAACTAATTGATTATCAATAATTGTGCCGTTTTGTTCACAAGTAAAAGTGAAAAGTATTTCGGCAAGTTTATCAAGGGTTTGTACAATTTTCACTGCCTGTTCATCAGTATAATGTTCGCAACCTTCAAAAGTTCGCAACCATTCACCGGCATTTACAATATCCAAATTTATGTTCTCCTGATTATTCATAGTCCTTTTTTTTAGTCCTTATTTTATATTTCTTCTTTTTTGTCTCTTGCTATAAACCTAATAACACATTGTAGTGGTATTGTGCATATTCAGGCAATGATCAATCGTTAAACATCAGTCGACATTTTCATAGTGTAGCATCATTTCAGACTTCTGTAAACCGGAAATATGTCGCACGTCTTCTTTATCTGCTGGATCATAATCCACTTCAACTACTATTGCGCCATTGTCAGTTCCAACAATACAATTGGGGAGCTCTGATTTTTCGAGAACATCAGCAAATTGCATAATTGCTGTTGGCTTTATCCAAAACTGGATACTTTTTAAAGTAACATTTACATTCATAAATTTTCGTTTTTCTGGTTTTTAAAATTGTTAATCTATTTGTCTTTCCTTCTTTTCCGGTTTAAAAAAAGGCACAAAAATACATGCACCCCAAAAGGCACTTTACAGGTTTAATCAGTGTTGTGCCGGGTTATGCTGAACATTGTTGAGTTATGTCAAACAATGTCATTTTGTGTAATCAACCTGAACTAAAAAATGGCAGGTTGAACCTAAAGTCTTTCATACATTTAATGCTTAATATAAAATTTCCCCGTTTTTCCATACTATGTATACTGCAATTGGCACACCAGAAAAACTGACAATTTTGCTCAAAATTGAAATCTAATGCTATTCTAATTATCTTTAAATTCGTTCAAACATTCTCAAATAGTGCGGTCGAATATTTTTTTCCGCATTGTCAAAGAGGCATATCGCTCATGGCTGCTGTCAGGAAATGTTGGCAGTTTTTTATTTTGTGGTAGCTGAAAATATATAACCATTCAAGTTTATTTGTACTATGCACAAGCTATAATAGAGTAAATATTATTGATACAGGCAACCATTAAACTATGAATACGTAAAATAAATTATTAAAACAATTAAATATTTATTATTTAAGTAAAATAATTTTATTCTTATATGTTTTTGATAAATTAATTTCATTTTATTAGAATCTAAGAAACGGATAAAATTATTTCAATGGCACTAAGTAA
>CAIMKO010000218.1 GCA_903841915.1 uncultured Chitinophagaceae bacterium
CTTCTCCTTCAACAGGAGGTGCTGGCTTTTTGACAAACGCATTTAGTTTATCTTCTAATGGTATCACTTTCGCTTTGAATTTAAATGTTTTGAAATCAAGAGATTTCAACTGGGATTTCACTGCTAACTTCAATCACCAGAGTTCACAAATTGATGCGATCAGTACCGGCCAGCCGATCATCGTAACAAGTAATGCGGGTTATGGTAACTATGTATTACAGGCTGGATCAAAGATCGGTCAGTTATATGGTTTAAAGACCTTCCATGATGTGAATCAAACAAGACAGGATGGTAGTTTGTATATTGATAAAGCAAATCAGGGAAAATATCAGGTTGTAAACGGTATATTGGTTGATACAGCTACTAGAGGTATTCAGTTCACCAATGAAAACTATGCTTATGGCGATCCTAACCCTAAATTCAATATGGCTTTCATCAATAATTTCAGTTACAAAGGAATTACTTTAAACTTCCAGTTAGATTGGGTTCAAGGAAGTCATTTATACAACCAGTTCAAAGAGTGGATGTATCGTGATGGTATTCATGGCGATTATGGTAATAAAGTTACCATTAACGGACAAACAGCTGCATTCGCTGCATATTACACCAGTGCTTATGGTGACATGTGGGGTAGTATCAATGGTGCAAGAAACTCTATCAAAGATTATTTCTTTGAAGATGCTTCTTTCCTGAGATTAAGAAACCTGTCTATCGGTGTTGATGTATTACGTTACGCCAAGATCAAATATTTTAAAAAGCTTCAATTTGTATTGACCGGCAGAAATTTGTGGACATTGACAAAATATACCGGTATGGATCCTGAAACCAGTTCTGGTGCTACTAATAGCGGTTTTGACAGAGGTGTAGATTATGCTACTACTCCAAACAACAGAACATATCAAGTTGGACTGAACATAGGATTCTAAACAAACTAAAACATTTTTAAAATGAAAAATAAAATATTATATATCATAACCTCGACAGTCATTCTCTTCGGCGCAAGCTGCAGTAAGAGTGAGCTGAATGTTCAAAACCCCAATAGCCCTACACCAGCCAGTGCTGCTACAGAAGCAGGCATTGAAGCTTTAGGGCTGGGTGCAGTTTATCAAAACGGATTTAACGGTATCTCCGATGCAAGATATACCGGTTCTTTCTTGGGAAGCAGTTACTGGTTCCTTGGGGCGGCTTATATGGATGAACTGGCAGATGTGATCACTGCTGAAGCCGCTAACAATATCACCAATCAGATCAGTGTTCCTGATTATTATATTGATGATAATGCTGTAAAAACTTCTAACACTTCATTGGCTAAAACTGTAGCAAGATTAAATAACAGCAGAACCAAAGCAGGTTCAAACATGTTCTATTACGAATGGACATGGATGTACTTCCTGAACAATGCATGTAATGGAATTCTTTCTGTTGTTGATCAAACCACATTTACCGGTGATGCTACAACAAAGAAGAATACATTAAAAGCATGGGCTTATTTCTGGAAAGGATATGCTTATTCTCATATCGGTTCTTTGTATTATGCTGGCTTGATCAAGAACGATTATGTTGCCAACAGCAACGAGTTCAAGTCAAGTGCTGATATGATCACAGAGGCGAATGCAAATTTTGATAAAGCGATCACTGCATTAGGTGCTGTTCCAACAACTGCAGATTATAATACAGTTATCAAATATCTGATCCCAACATCTTGTCAGGTAGGTAAAGGACAAGCTCCAACACCAACAATGTGGATCCATAACATCAATACATTGAAAGCACGTAATCTGTTGGTAAATAAAAGGCTGTCTGCCATGACTTCTGCAGATTGGAATAATTTGTTGACTTTGGTAGGCAACGGTGTTACTGCAACTGATTATGTTTTCACAGAACGTTCATCTGCAACCAATAGCCCGATCAGTGCAACAGGCGGTTCAATAGCTGCTCTAACTATTGGTAACCCTACAGGTACTACTTATAAGATCTCTGAAAGATTGATCCAGGAATTTAAAGCAGGCGATAAGCGTTTTACTACAAACTTCAGTGCTGCAACTTTGTATCTGAATCAGAAAGGTGGTATTACTTTTAGTACAAGATATACTTTATTGGATGTGCCTTCTAATGGTGCAGTTGTTGGTTATGCAAGTAAAGTGGTTGGTTCTTACGAACTATTCACTGGTGCTTCGTATGAAGAGAATGAATTAATGAAAGCAGAAGCAAATATCAAATTAGGTAATATTGCTACCGGTTTGACTAGTGTTGATGCTGTAAGAACTTACCAAGGTGCAGCACTTACTGCTGTTTCTGGTGTTGTTACAGATCCTGCTCTTGCTTATGAAGAATTAAGAAAAGAAAGAAGGGTTGCTTTATTATTCAGAAACGTTGCTTTCTATGATGCAAGAAGATGGGGTGTGATCGATGACATCTCTGCAGGCGGAGGTAGAACAAACTGCGTTGTGGTTAATTCAGCAAATGGTACTGTGTATACAAAAGCTACCATCAACTACAACTTCCAGGATTACTGGGATGTTCCGGATGATGAAACATCTTTAAACCCGCCATCTGCTACCAGTGCGCCGGTTAAAAATCCTAAACCTTAGTAATAAGATTTGAAAGATTTATAAGATATATACATAAAAAAACTCCGACGAATTCGTCGGAGTTTTTTTATGTATATCTGAGTTAATTCAAAGCAA
>CAIMKO010000219.1 GCA_903841915.1 uncultured Chitinophagaceae bacterium
AGAGCATTACACTTTTAATGTAGGGGTCCTGGGTTCGAGTCCCAGCGGGATCACATAAAACAAATAAAACCTGCTTTTCAGCAGGTTTTATTTGTTTAGTACATCTACTTAGATGTATGTATATTATGTCTTCAATGGTTTTAAGATACCATCTTCTTCCGCTTTGTTCAACAGCAATGCTGTATACTGCTTAGATGATTTTTCGATACTGGTTGGATTATACACTTCACTCTGGCAAGACCATATGGTAGCTTCACTTGCAGCATCAAATAAATTTGTTTCTAAGAAATAGGTCTTATCGGTGGTATAATAACCGGGATTCGTATATCCCCATCCGCCATAAGCACCACCATAATAGCCTCTGTATCCACCATAGAATCCCGGAGAATACATCGTTGTTGTACCGGGAACATATCTTGTTTCAGAGGTCTTGTCTACCACTGAAGTAGTTAGGATAGCATCGGCACCTGCTTTTCTGATGATCTCCAAGGCTTCGTCTTGTGTAACTTTTTTTCCTGCAGCTACAGGAGGGAACTTATCGATGCTTTTAATGGCAATATATCCATGTTTTTCGGCAGCAGTTGCCATTTCATTTTCCATTTTAGTTCTCAACTCCAGTTTACTGGTGATCACAGAAATGAAAATGGTCTTATAGGTTTTATTGGCGGTAACTGTCTTATCACTATTTGTCCATGAACTTGTTGTTTTCATTGATGGACTGCAGGCGACTAGTGATACGACCAATGCAAGTGATAAAAGATGTTTTTTCATAATTATTTTTTTAGGTTTATTATAAGGTAAAATTAATACAAATAGATTTTCTATGTTCAATAAGCTTTGCTTTTCTTTTTATTAAAAAACGGCCATCTTTCGATGACCGTTTTTTAATAAATCAATATTATTATAATTTAATCTCCCTTGCTTTCCTGCATCTTTTTCAACACAGCATCAAGGTTAAAGGATGCGGCACTTTGTCTTGGCGGGAATTCTTTAAAGCTCTGGATAAATTTCCCCACATAAGCTTGTGCAGGAACCAACATATAAGCATGTTCTAATAACCAGTCATAATAAGTATTAGAGGTAACATCTGCTCTTTCATAAGGATCGGTACGAATGTTAAATATTTTAGGTACGCGTAATGGCACAAATGGTTCAGCCCATAATCTTAAAGTTCCATTTACCCTTTGTTCTAAAAACACAAACTTAAAGTTATCATATCGCAGAGCTGTTAACTCAGCATCATCATTAAAATATAAAAATGATTCCCGCGGGTCTTTTGTTGTTTGACCGGTTAATAAAGGCAGCATATTATAACCATCCAGATGCACTTTAAATGTTTTGTTACCAACAGTATAACCCTTCAATAATTTTTCTGTTACATCAGGCACTCCTGCCGCAGCTAATAAAGTAGGTAGCCAGTCTAAATGAGAGATCATATCATTTGAAACCGAACCAGGTTTAATGTGACCGGGCCAGCTAACTACTGCAGGCACACGATAAGCACCTTCCCAGTTGGTATTCTTCTCGCTCCTGAATGGAGTGGTTCCTGCATCGGGCCAACTGTTTTGGTGAGGGCCATTATCGGTGCTATACATGACAATTGTATTGTCTTCAATACCCAATTTTTTAATCATATCCAAAACAGTTCCAACATTCTTATCATGATCGATCATGGCATCAGCATATTCACTCATCCAACGGCCTGATTGACCAATACTGGAAGGTTTGGCATGTGTGCGGAAATGCATATGTGTAAAGTTCACCCATAGGAAAACCGGCTTACCTGCTTTTACTTGTTTTTCAAGAAATGCAGCTCCCATACTTGCAAATTCGTCATCTACCGTTTCCATTCTTTTCTTGGTAAGCGGGCCAACCTCCTCTACTTTTTGTGTACCATCCGCATTAGCCCAACTATGAACAATTCCACGTGGACCAAACTTCTTTCTGAAACCGGGAAAGTCTGCTTCACTCGGATAGTCCCTTAACTCAGGTTCTTCTTCAGCATTCAAATGATATAAGCTACCGTAAAATTCATCAAAGCCATGATTGGTAGGCAAAAAATCGTCTCTGTCGCCCAAATGGTTCTTTCCGAACTGACCGGTGGCATAACCCTGGCCTTTTAACAACTCTGCAATCGTAGGATCTTCTTTTTGAAGGCCTACATCAGCTCCCGGTAAACCAACTTTGGTTAATCCGGTGCGTAAACCGCATTGGCCAGTTATAAAAGAGGCACGACCGGCAGTACAACTTTGTTCAGCATAATAATCCGTGAATAAAACGCCTGCTTTAGCTACCCTGTCAATATTAGGAGTTTTGTACCCCATCAATCCCATTGAATAGGCACTGACATTTGTTTGTCCGATATCATCACCCCAAATGATAACGATGTTCGGTTTCTTTTGCTGTGCTGTTGCCACCAGGCATGTTGCCAAAAGCAGCACAGTAAGCATTTTAAATTTGTGATTCATACGGTAATTTGTTTTAGCGTTATTAATGACTATTTCTGCCATAAAAGAGCAAGGAAATAGTCAAGAAATTAAATTAAATATATTTAAGAAAGTTATGAAACAATTCTGTGAAAGGATGGAGTTTAGTATTGTTTTTTTGCTTTATTCTAAGGTTGATATTCAATATTTTCAACTATTAAAATACAGTTCACAGCCAATCGATTTTGTGATGACAGCACTCCCTCATCAGCCGGCATAGCGAAGCATGTTAAGAAAAATTCATCGTTTTACTAATAAATCATCATGCTCCCGATGGGTCGGGGCAAGATGTGGCTACCTGCCTGCCGGCAAAGGCAGGTCTCACTTTTAAGGAACAGATCACCAGCCATGAAGAATTCGCATTTCAATTATTCAAATTTTCGTTTCATGGATAGTGATGACGGCAACATCAAAAAATGAAGGAGAAAAACCCCGGTTTGTTTTGCTTTTGCTTTGGTCTTCTTTTGGCCTTGCTTTGGTCTTGCTTTGCTCATACAAAAGAAAAGCAAAAGGAAACCAAAAGAAGACCAGAAGAAGAGAAGAACAAGACCAAAACAAGACAGGCTGGAAACAGTCATGAAATTACCATCCTATCTGCAGAAAAAGCAGGTAAAAAAACTGGTTTGTTTGGTTCTTTTTCCTTGTTCCTTGTTTCTTGTTTCTTGTTCCTTGTTCCTTGTCTCTTGTTCCTTGTTCCTTGTCTCTGTCTTTAAATAAAAAGGCAGTGAAGAAAACCTCACTGCCTTTTGCTGTAAAAAATACGATTAATGTTTTGGTATAGATCTGTCTATATCACCAATAAAAGGGATGGCATCCTGGATCGCACCGCGTACAGTTGTTTGCAAATAAATTTCAGCCTGAATAAATTTAGCTGCATTTAATGCACCTATCACGGCTTTCGTTTTCTCATAATATTTAGCCTGCAATTTTTCAAAATCCATATTATTCTTCAAAGTTGCTTTTGCCAATACATCTGCTTTTTCATCAGTCAGTGTAACATAATGCTCTGCATAGTCACTGATCAATTGTATCTTTTTCTGACCCAATGCTTTTCTTTCCACTTCATATTCATCATACACTTTCCAGAATGCAGTAGCTTTTGCAGCCGTTAACTGCATATAGCTGTTCACCAGTTCTTTTTTTGATTTACCGTAAATACCCTGAATGATATCCACATCTTCCTTCATAGAGGATTGCGCAAATACTGTTGAAGAAGCTGCAATCGCGATAATCAGAAATAACTTTTTCATTTGTTAGTTGATTTGGTAGTTTATAATATTAATAATGTTCAGCCAAAGTTAGAGTTCTGTTGAAACTCAGCAAATCATTTTTTAATAAGCTGTTAACCATTATCATTTATCCTTCAGCATTTAACATCCAACATTTCTACCCCCCTTTCTTCGTAATTCCTTCCTGATATTCTGCGATATACTTGATGATTTGTTCGGGTGCTCTCGAAAGAACTCCCGAAGAAACCAGCCAAAAGACAGAAAGGAAATAAGGATCATATACTAACTACGACTCTCACTATAATGAAAAATAAATCGAATAATATGCTGCTTAAAAAGCTTATTTCCTCTTTTAAATAATCAAGATTTTTACACTATAAATACATAGTTGGTTTTTAAATTACTTGTACATTTGCCTGAAACCTAAATTAACCTTCATGAAAAAAATTTTTTTATTATTGATCGCAACAATTGCAATCACTACTATTACTCAGGCGCAGCAAATTCGCTTAAATACTTACGCGATCGGTGGATTTAGTGACAGGGTAAGTTCTTATTATGACAGCAGAAATAATTTCAATGGACAGGTGAACGGCGGCTTTATATGGGGCGGCGGTTTTGAATTCATGGCCCATAAATATTATGGTGTTGAATTAATGTATAACAGGATGGATACAAAAGCACCGATGACCTATTACAACGGCTCTCTAACTGTACAAAATAAAACTTTTGATATGGGGCTCAATCAGATCATGTTGGGCTTTAACCGTTATTTTCCCAGCGGGAATCCTAAAATTGAACCTTATGCCGGCGCATGTTTGGGTTTAAGCATATTTGATCTGAAAAATCCCGATTCCGGCGGAAGTAGTTCATATACAAAATTCGGATATGGATTTAGGACAGGTGTGAATATCTGGGCTTCTAAAAAAGTTGCATTAAAACTTCAGGGGCAAGTATTTTCTGCAGCTCAATCAGTGGGTGGCGGATTTTATTTCGGAACCGGTGGTAGTGGCGCTGGCGTAAGCACTTATTCTACTTTCTTTCAATTTGGTTTAGGTGGTGGATTAACTTTTAACCTTGGTAAATAAGTAATCAAATTATTGAATACATGTATAAAAAAAGCAGAGCTTCTGAAAAGGCTCTGCTTTTTTATGTTGATTTAAAAACTGAGTTGAAGTCCTTCATTCAGGTTGTACACAAAGTCGGGAACATATAAGGGTATCTGCCCCTTATCGCTTTGCAAACCAAAGCCGGTAATGAAAGCCAGTTTTTTCCAGATAGTAAAACTCAACTGTGCACTGATCGTGATGCGTGGATACAATTTTGTAACCACCGGGAAAATACTTTTCTGCGGTATATCATAGTAAGGTGGGACGAAGGGCATCTGCACATCAACAAAAGCATTCAAATTGATATTTTTTGCGAAAGTGCAGATGAAATTTGCATAGATGTTTGCACGAACATTATCCCTGATCAATCTGCCATCTTTAGTAATACCCAATGTATCGAAAACATATTTTCTTGTAGCCAATGAAAAAGTGTCTACATAAGGCAATTGCTCCACCTTGATCATTTGCCAGTTTTCCTTTTCGTATAATAACCCTGCTCCCATTTTTATCCTGATGATCTGAGTAGGCTTAAATGCATGAACGGCATTAACTCCAAACTGAATTCTATGATTGAGCCCCCTGTTGGCATCATAGGAATAGAAAATGAAAGGCTCAGGATACCATGCTTTTTGAACCAATCTTGTTCTAACAGTATCCAGACTAAAAAGAGATCCCGTAAACAAAGCAGCAAAACGGTTAGAACCCGAATAACTATCCAAGCGATTATAATAACTGCTTTGTGCGATCTGATAACTCGACCTTTTGGTAGAGTACATGATCCCGATATCAGTACCTGAAGTGAGTGAACTGGACCCATCCTGGCTTGCATTCAATGCAAATGCAATACTTACATTAAAATGATTCGGTACCAGTGAATCCAAAACCGATTTCTTGAATGGTGTTACCTGTGCAAAACTGTTACTTATAAAGAAAAAGCAACAAACGAATAATAACTGGTACAGCGATCGATTGATTTTGCATTTCTCTCCTGTTAATTCCATCAGCAATTATTTTACTTTGCTGCAAACATAATATTTCTGTATCAAAATATTTTGCAGTTAGTATAGCTGATAACAGTGGATCAACTAATTCAGTAATTCAAAACTTTCTTTCAATCTGATATCATCCGAAGAAGACCCGATCATCAGATCAAAATCACCGGGCTCTGCTACCCATTGCAATTGTTGATTATAGAAGGAAAGCTTTTGTTGGTCGATCATAAATCGTATTGTTTTGGTTTCACCTGCATTCAGAAATAGTTTTTTAAAGTCCTTTAATTCTTTTACAGGTCTTACGATGGATCCTACTCTATCTCTCAGGTATAATTGCACGGTTTCTTCGCCGGCATAATTTCCTATATTGGATATTTGTAATGAAACTTCTATGGTTTCATCTGATCTCATTTTGCTTTTGCTCAATTGTAAATTGCTGTACTTGAAATTTGAATAACTCAACCCATAGCCGAAAGCATATCTCGGGCTATTGGAAAGATCAGTATACGCAGAAACATAATTCAGATCACTGTCGTTATGTGCCGGTCTGCCGGTATTGAAATGACTGTAATACACCGGTATCTGTCCCTCTTCTCTCGGAAAGCTTATGGGCAATTTTGCAGAAGGATTATAATCACCAAACAATACATCGGCAATGGCATCGCCAGCTGCAGTTCCCAACCACCAGCTGTATACAATGGCAGGCACATGGTCAGCAGTCCAGTTAAAGATCAAGGGACGGCCTGCATTGATTAGAACCACGACCGGTTTACCTGTGGCCTGAATGGCTTTGATCAGTTCTTCCTGTACACCGGGCAAATGAATATTGCTGCGGCTCTTTGCTTCACCACTCATGTCTCTTCTTTCGCCCACACTGATGATCACCACATCGGCCTTCTTGGCAGTTTCAACTGCTTCTGCAAAACCATTTTTATTATTGCCTTCAATATCACAACCCTTAGCATATAATAAATGACTGTTCTTACTGATCTTATTTTGTACACCCTGCCATTGTGTAACAATGAATTTTGAGTAATCAACATCGGGTAACTCAATAGACCAGAATCCCATATTCTGTTTTACTTCTTTAACCAACGGGCCAATGAATGCAATGGTCTTCGTATTCTTTGAAATCGGTAATAGATGATTCTGATTCTTTAATAAGACAATGCTTTTTGCGGCTACTTGTCTGGCGATCTTCAAATGTTCCGGATCATTCAACACTTTGTTTTCTCTTTGCACATTAGAGAATCTGAATGGGTCATCAAAGAGACCTAATTCAAATTTCTTTTGCAATATCCTTTTCACTGCATCGTCTACAAATGCGATCGGCACTTTATTTTCTTTCACCAATTGTGCTAAATTATTTTTATAAGAACGGCTTTCCATATCCATATCACTTCCTGCAGTAATGGCAGATAATGCAGCTTCATAACTGTTCTTTACATTGCCATGATTGATCATCTCTCCTATGGAACCCCAATCACTCACGACGAACCCTGAATAATTCCATTTGCCTTTTAAGATGGTTCGTTGCAGATAAGCATTACCTGTTGCAGGAACACCGTTGAGATCATTGAAAGAATTCATGAATGTAGCAGCACCTGCATCCACTGCAGCTTTGAAAGGGGGCAAATATACTTCCCATAATAAACGATCGCTCATATCCACGGAATTATAATCTCTTCCGCCAATAGCTGCACCATAAGCAGCAAAATGTTTGGCACAAGCCATTACTGCATCAAGGTCTCCTAATTTATTTCCCTGAAAGCCTTTTACTCTCGCAGTTGCGATCATGGAACCGAGATATGGATCTTCTCCCGCACCTTCCATCACTCTGCCCCAACGTGGGTCACGGGCAATATCCACCATGGGGGCAAAGGTCCAGTGGATTCCACTTGCAGCTGCTTCAGTTGCAGCAATCCTTGCTGCTAACTGAATGGCATCCATATCCCAACTTGCTGCTTCAGCCAATGGAATAGGAAATGTTGTTTTGTATCCGTGTATCACATCCTGACCAAACAATAAAGGGATCTTTAATCTTGATTGCATCGCAACATTTTGCCAGTTCCTCGTTCTTTCGGCTCCCATACAGTTCAATAATGACCCTACAGTTCCTTCCTTCACTTGTTTGGCCTTATCATTATCCTTGGTCACCGGACCTGTCGCAGTCCAATCATCATTGTACTGATTAAGCTGACCTACTTTTTCTTCAATGGTCATTAATTGCAAAACAGAATCAACTTTCTGTGCGATCGTTTTTGTTTGTGCGTTAAGCAGATTTGTTTGCATTGATAAGAAAAACAAACAAATTAATCTGATGATTGATCCTATTTTTTTCATGGAATATGTTTAGCAGTTAAATATTTGTTGAATGAAGCTGCGATTACAATGATAAAGACATAAAAAGAATATCCTAAAAGTATTATAGAAATAATAAACTCTGACTTTTTTAGTGTAAAAAGTATAGTAGCACTATTTAAAAAAGAAGGCTAAGGTTATCAGATATTAAGACAAAGGGATCTTTATGAATAATTCACAGCCATTACCAGGTGAAGATTCGATACTGCAGGATCCTAAAAACATTTCCGCACGGTTTTTAATATTCTCCAAACCAATACCAAGCTTCACCGCATTGATGTCAAATCCTTTACCGTTATCGAGAATGTTCATGCTGATATTGTTCTCTAATAAGCGAACACTCAATTTGATCGTTGAGGCATTGCTGTGTTTTATGATATTCTGTAATTGTTCCTGGAGTATACGGTATAAATTCAACTGAAGATCACTGCTTAGAATAGCTTTACTAATATCATCAACATCTTTGATGATCGTAAATCGCTTCTCTTTATTGATGCTTTTCAATAATTCCTCTATTTGAACTGAAAAATCTCTATTGGCAAAAGTTGCAGGAGCCAAATGATGAGATAAGGCTCTGATCTCGTCAATTAAATGATACAGGTCTGCAACAGTTTGTTCCAACTTGCTGTTATCATTCGGAGATAGGCCTTTGATGGTGCTTAATGAAAGAAAAGCTCCCACTAAAAGCTGGGCCACATTATCATGCAATTCTCTTCCAATATAATATTTCTCATTTTCCTGTGCTGTGATGATTGCTTTTTTTGCGTTTTGCTCACTCTTCTTATTTGCAGTAACATCTCTATCCAGTCCAATATATCCTTTCAAATTTCCTTCTTTATCAAAACTGGGAAAGGCATTTGTTACAATATACTTTTCGTGCCCATCTTTATGCTGAAAGCTATATTCAAAATCAATGATGTTTTTTTGTTCCTGCATTATGCTCTGAAAATGCGCAGCCACTCTTTCCTTTTCAGCACCACTCAGCAGATCAATAACCGATAATCCAATTACTTCACTTGGTTTGTAACCGAAGATCTTTTCAACGGCATCCGAACAGTATATCAGTTTTCCTTCTGCATTATATTCCCAGATACAATCTGAAGAACTCAGGATGATCTTATTGAGTCGCTCTTGATTCTCGTGTAGTTGCTCCAATAATTCCTGACGCTCCGTTATATCACGGCCGATGCCTACCAATCCAATGATCTCATGCTGATCATTACGCAAGGGAACTTTTGAAGTTAAAAGCAAATGAGGTTTTTGATTTGTTTGATTGACTACTTCATATTGATTGATAACGGATTGGCCTGTTTTAAAAACAGCTTCATCATTACTGATATATCTTTCAGCATCTTTACTAGGATAAATATCCATATCCGTTTTACCGATAGCCTCCTCTTCAGAGTCCACACCCATATATCTTAATTCCTGTGCATTGGCAATTATTTTACGTCCTTGAATATCTTTTACATAGATCGAATCAGGAATATTGTCGATCACCGTGCGAAGTAGTGTACGTTCCTGTTTCAATAATTCTTTTGCTTTCTTTTGTTCTGAAATATCCCTGGCGATGATCAATACGGAATCTTTGTTCTTAAACTTAATGGGAATCGCTTTTACTTCAACGTCGATACTACTGCCATCGAGACAAATAAATTTTTCTTCCAGTGTACCTAATGATGAATGATTCCTCTCTGCGTCAAATGCTCTTTTTTTTACAACATCTCTATAATCAGGATGAACAAATTGCATCATCGGTTTACCGATCACTTCTTGTTTTGATTTTGCTTTCAGTACTTCTATTCCCCACTTATTCAGAAATACAACTTTACCCTCTGTATGGATCCCGATAATATCAGGGGCATTATCTACTAAAGCATAAAACTCTTTTCGACTATCATCTAATGCATCTCTTGTATTTTGTTGATCGGTTATATCTCTTGAAATCGTTCCGAGCCCAATTACGTTTTCATTTTCATCGTGAAAAGGGCGCAAAAGAACTTTATAGAAATGAAGTTTATTATCGGCCATAACTGCAGATGTAGCAAAAACAGTGTCTTCATTTTTAAGGATTGCTTTAGCATGAAAAGCTCCCCATTCATTAGCCTGTTGTTCGGAGAAGCCTATTTCTCTTTGTGTTTTTCCGACTATATCTGCAGCACTCATTTTTACAGCATTGCAAAATGCATCGTTTACACTGGTGTATCTGCCAGCAAGATCGAAACTGGCAATAAAATCAGGGCTTGAATTAGTAATGAAATTATTCCACTCTTGATCAATGCTTGAGAAAGTCTTTGAAAGCTGATCATCAGAGAGATCAGACACAGCACTCCCTTTTTCAGAATCCTTTTTGAGAAGAATGTCTTTTTTCATAGAGCGATTCGATTACTGAAAACGTTTATTGGAGTGACAATGCAATACCAGTTTAGAAAGCTAAACAGATATTTTAAAAAAAAACATGATATTTGTCAGCATCCTTACTATAGAAAGCAGGAAGACATAAAAGGGATGCCCCCATTCTTAGGTAACCAATGAAACTATTGGTCCCGTAAGTCAATGTCATTAAGTTAAGCATGTCACTCTGAGCCTGCCTGCCGGCAAAGGCAGGGCTCTCGAAGAGTGTTCAATGTAAAGTTCTTTAATAAATCATGTTTCGAGAACCTCAACATGACATCGCGTCTCTTAACTTAATGACATTGCCCGTAAGGACAATAAGCGCAGCAGGATTTACAAAAGAGGAATCATCAACCAACCGGATAAGGATCATTCTCCCTTTACAAAAACCAGTTTTGTTGAGTTAGCGATGATCTCTTCTTTATTGAGTTTCATTTTTCTAACTTCCCCTCGGTTATACATCAATGCTTGATCCTTATAATGCTTACTGAAAGGATTGCCGGATTCACCGGTGGGTAAAATACTGACACTGTTCTCTACATCAGAAAAATCAATGACCCTTCGGGTAGAAGGACCTGCTACTATATGATATTCCCCTTTATCCGTAAAATTGCTGATCATATTATTGATCACTTCATTGCTGCCTCTCATTTCAAAAGGTCCTACGTTAAAATACTTGCGCAATGCAGCAACTTTCCCCAACGGGTGCTGATGTTCTACTGTGCTTACCTTATTCCATGTCCATTCATTCATATCATCGCCTAATTGCTTTTCTAAAAATGCAATAGCTTCTTTGAATGATCGAGTAAAAATATCTGCCCGGGTTTCAACAATATCTTTTGTATGCACATCATCCCACCAAATAGAATTGTCTTTTTTTATTTGTTTCGGAATAAGCGTTTTAATTAAATGGGTGGTGAGTAGTCTATTAAAGTTTGCTTCTCCTAATTCATCTTCAAAAGTATTTTTAAGAAATTGATAGATGAATTTATTGTAGATAGCCGGGGCTATTGAATTTAATTCGGCAGCGCCATCCCAGGCTTTTAAAGCTGCGATTGCTTTCTGTTCCTTATCTGATAGCTTTTTTGTATCGATCACAGAAATAAGCATTGCAATATTTTCTGTTACCACCGGGTCTGTAATATCATTCTGCATTTTACTGATGGCAGTTTTATCCCAGTCATTCTTTGGTTCCAATAACTGCACGATTCTTCTTGCTCTGTCATCCGGAACATAGTAGCCGGGATATAAAAAACCTGCAATGCTGTCGGGCTGGTTATTTGCCGAATACACATAATTCCATTTGGGATTTTCTGCGGAGGGGTTTTGAGAAAAATCCAGGTAGGTTGAAATATCATCTTTACCACTAGCGCCATCTAAGATAAAATTTCTGTTGGCGGCACTCTTGTTCTTATATAATTTACCGGTTGCCCACCAGGCAATATTTCCTTTGGCATCACCATACATTACATTCAGTCCGGGTGAAGCGATCAATGCAACACCGTTTTTAAATTCATTTACAGTATTGGCATGAGAGATCTGATAAACAGCTTCTAAGGTTTTAATGGGTTGTTGCGTATAGATCCATGACATGGCCAAGGGTTGTTTTTGTGTAAGCCCTTCGATCAGATCATTCACAATGGGCCCATGTCTACTGATCTTTACTTCAAGCACAGCATCTTTTTCATTTTTTACCTTAATGGTCTTCCTGATCGTCTCATAGTCTTGCCATCCATCGGGTGTTTTGTATTGATTGCTGTTAGCAGGATTATTCTCTTCAGTATAGAAATCGAGATCATCATTTTCAAACATGGTCAATCCATACGCATAGTTTCTGTTATGACCCAGCAAAGGATATGGTACGCCTGCCAGATGATAACCATACATTTCATAATCGGGTGTTTGAATATGTGCTTCCCACCAAACGGAAGGTTGTGCAAATGCAATATGCGGATCGTTGGCAAAGATCACTTTACCATTCTTTGTTTTTGATGATCCTACTATCCAACTGTTACTGCCGATAAATGGGGGAATGGGTGATTTTTCTAAAATGGCATTAACAGCAGCGGATATTTCACCATAGTTAGATACTGTCCCTTTTGCGTTCTTGATCAATGTTCCCGAAGGATCTGGATCAATGCCTAATTCTTTGATATAAGTGTCGCCCAGCTTTTCTCTGATCTCAGATAAAAGTGGATCTGTTTTTTGTGCCATTGCAAAACTGAAAGACATATATCCGAAAACATTGTAAATATCCTTCAGTTCATACTTTTCTTTCTTCACCCCTACGAGATAGAACTCGATAGGTGTAACACCGTTCTCGATATATTGATTGATGCCATCCAGATAAGCCATCGCCAATTGATAGGCTTCGCTTTTCTTGTCTAACTGTGCGATCGCTTTTGCAGATGCTTCTTCGATACCTAATCCGGCAAAGAACTTATCATTCTTCAATGCAAGAGAACCGAATATTTCGGATAATCTTCCGGGAGCAATTCTGCGCATTAATTCCATCTGCCATAATCTGTCCTGTGCATGTACATAACCCAAGGCAATCATTGCATCTTTTTTGTTTTGCGCATAAATATGGGGAATGCCATAATCATCAAAATAGACCGTTGTTTCTTTCTCTATGTCTTTCAGTTTGATCTCTCCGCTGTAATTCGGTTTTAAACGAAAGAAAAAAACAGTGGCTGCTATCACTAATAGTAGAAGAAGAACACCCAAAATTTTCAGAAATGATTGGAATATTTTCATGATGGCTTGAATTATTTATGGTGAATATATTTTATTCTTCACTAAAAATAAAATGATTTGGTGTTTTCGGGCATTTAATATTACTAAAACAATGTTTCTATAAAATACTATTATTTAGACGTTTGAAGATTAAAATCTATGCAAACTGTTAAGTCTTTCCCTTTATCGCTGCATTTGGATCTGTTTGAGGTAAATTTACCGTTCATTTTAATCATCCTCATGAATAAAAAAACGCTTCTATTTCTATTTTCAACAATTCTGATCCTCTTTGCTGCAGGCATTGTATTGGCTGCACCTGGAAAGGAAAAGACGATGATTGTGAATGCTGTAGACATTAGCGCTGCTAATAACAACAGCATGTTTGCAATGTATGACACGTTGGAGTTGGAAGCATTGGGTTTATCGCGTGAAGCATTTGAAAAAGCCATGCAGGGATATCATTATTTATTGGCTTCCGGTAAGATCATCAATCAGGATATTATTTCCATCATCGATTTCAGTTTACCATCTGATAAGAAAAGATTGTTTGTGATCGATCTCAAAGAGGGTGAATTGGTGTACAATACATTTGTTGCACATGGAAAAAGATCGGGGACTAAATTAGCTACACAGTTTTCGAATAAAAAGGAAAGCAATAAAAGCAGTTTGGGATTTTATGTAACCGGCGAAACCTATAACGGTCATCACGGTTATTCCTTACGCTTAGAAGGTGAAGAAAAAGGCATTAACGATAATGCATTGAACAGAGGCATTGTGATGCATAGTGCTTCCTATGTGGATGAAAAGATCATTGAAGGACAAGGTTATATCGGCAGAAGCCTGGGCTGCCCTGCCATTCCATCCAATGTATATAAACAAGTGATTGGAACGATTCGTAACGGTACCTGTCTTTTTATTTACAGTCCTGATAAATATTACGCTTCGCATTCCAAGATCATTACACAAGTAAAAGGGTAATGCTGTATCGCAAAACAGTTTACGTTTCCTTATCCTTTGTATTGCTTACCAATCTGATTCCTGCATAAAAGAATATAGCTCCCAAAAGGCCTGCGAAGATGATGGTCTTGATATTCTTTTCACCTGCGCCTCCATTCATGAAGTTGATACCTGCATATATCAGTCCAACAACTCCTAATAGCGATAAAATAATACCTAACACTCGTTTTTCCATACCATTTCTTTACAAGGTAGTTTTATAAAACAGGCATTTGTATAGTATAATGGCGAATGTGTGAATGTTACAAGGAATGAAAATAATTCTGCAAGAATAAGAGACAAAAAAATAGTCAGACCATTTCGGTCTGACCACTTACTGGTTAATCATTAAAATCTTATAGCGTGATCTATGATCAGGCTCCTATTTCTTAGCTAAAGTTCGCAGGTAATTGATCAGATCACCGGGGCTGCGTGTTTTACCAAAACTTCCTTCTATCACATCTTCATTATCAGGTATTCTCTTTTTGAATCCGGGCATATCCTTATGGCCAAAATATATCTTATACAAGATGGAACCATCGGTTTGTTTCTGGAATTTTTCAGAAGTCAGATCACTGGGTGAAGGATTTAAATTGGCAGCTTTTACACCATCGCCTTTTCCGTATACACCATGACAACTTTTACAATGTTCTATATATAATTCGCCTCCCAATTTGATAGAGGAAGGGTCTGATGCAACAGGGTTCTTCATTTTTTCATAATTATCAGGAACTTTCCAGGGGTCTTGTTGCGGATGGATCAAAGAAAGTATGGTCGTAGTGAATGCAAGTAATCCAAGCATCGTTAAGAGACTTTTCATTTTGTTGTATTTAAGGGTTCATC
>CAIMKO010000220.1 GCA_903841915.1 uncultured Chitinophagaceae bacterium
AGATCGCGGATGGATGTTCCTTCAAAACCCCTTTCAGCAAAGAGTTCTATTGCTGAACTGATGATATGTTCTTTTTTGTCGGTACTCATGATCTTTGTTTTCGAAAGCACGAAATTAAACAAATGTTTGAATTAATCAAACGTTTGTTTAATTATTTGACAATTTGTTTACAATTGCTGCTTTCTCCGGACTGAAGAAACGGTAATATGTTTCATAGCAAAAGTTCCGTTGATAGGATTGGCTATTCAGGACAATGATCAACAGTAACTTGTATAGCAGAATATGGGATGTTTTTTAGTAAGTTTGGTTTACCAAAAT
Source organism: uncultured Chitinophagaceae bacterium (assembly GCA_903841915.1). Classification (GTDB taxonomy): domain Bacteria; phylum Bacteroidota; class Bacteroidia; order Chitinophagales; family Chitinophagaceae; genus CAIQDX01. The sequence goes on from CAIMKO010000220.1 coordinate 319, forward strand.
TTCTGTATGAAAAAATATCCTGCTCTTTTTTGTTTTTTGTTTATTCTTGTTGATATCTCCGCTCAAAAAACAGTGACTATTCCGGCATTTACTGCTTATGCAATTCCTGCCGAGAAAGAAGAGGATGCTTTATTCAGCAAAAAAGATCATTCCCTACAATGGAAAGATGCAAAACAGAAAATTGAGTTCCATTTTTATGTACCTAATCCGGGCGATATTGACATTAACCTTATTGCAAAAAGTGCAGAGAATATTAATTTGGTTTCTTTGCAGTCAGGAGAAAATAAATACACCGTTACGATCCCTCCAAGCAGCACGTATAAAGTTTGTAAAGCAGGTAGCCTTCATATTACTCAATCAGGATTTTATACTGTTTCGCTTTCTGCAGCAAATTTGAAAAAGAAATTTGCGATAAATATTCAGTCACTCCAATTAAACGGAATCGATTCAACACAGATCCATTTTAATAAAAAGCCACGACGTAATGCCGCTTCAGTACACTTGAAATACCCCGTGAATGACAGTAACAGAATAACTCAATTCTATAACGAATTAACAGTGCCCAAAGGATTCGATCATCTGCATAGTTATTATATGGCCTGTGGTTTTTCAAGAGGATACTTAGGCATTCAGGTGAACAGCGAAAAAGAAAGACGTGTCATTTTTTCTGTCTGGGATGCGGGAACAGAATCTACTGACCGGAAAAAAGTAGCCGACAGTAACAGGGTTCAATTAATAAGCAAAGGGGATGGCGTAATTGTAGAGGGTTTTGGCAATGAAGGCACAGGCGGACACAGTCATTGGGTGTATCCGTGGAAAACAGACAGTGTCTATAAATTTCTGGTAACAACTATACTCGACACGGTTGCAAGAACAACGATCTATACAGGATATATTTATTTGCCAACATTGAAAAAATGGAAACTGATTGCAAGTTTCAAAGCACCTAAGGATGGTAAATATTTAAAAGGCTTGTATTCTTTCAATGAAAATTTTTCAGGTGTGAACGGACAGTTGGAACGTAAAGCTTATTTCGGAAATCAATGGGCACAGTTGAATAACGGAAAATGGATAGAATTAACTGATGCACAATTTTCGGGTGATGCAACAGCTAAGGCTTTTGACAGGATCGATTTTGGTGCTGGGGTAGAAAATAGCAGATTCTATTTGTCAAACGGAGGATTTAAAGCTGGCAATGCCTACCTCGGCGATATGTTTACCAGAACAGCCAATAAGCAGCGACCCGTATTTGACTGGACAAAAAATGCAGATAGTGCTATACAATTCAAAAATGATATTGCAGTAATAAGAAAAGCAATAGCTGCAAAAAAGATTGATACAACCGGGTCAACAGGTGGCGTATATTACCAAATAATAAAAGAAGGTACTGGTGATCTCGTTAATGTAAATGATACCGTAACTGTTTTCTATAAAGGAACTTTATTAAGTGATGGTTCCGTGTTTGATCAAACCAAAGAGAAGCCGGCTGTGTTCCCTTTAAAACGGTTAATAAAAGGTTGGCAGTTAGGATTATCGGTTTGTAAAGTAGGAGGTAAAATAAGATTGATTATTCCATCCGGACTGGCTTATTCTATCCGAACCATGAACACATCCATTCCGCTGAACAGTATTATGGTTTTTGATATTGAAGTAATTGCCGTGAAGCGATGAATTTTCTGATAAATATCATTGGTTTACTTCGTAACTTGTTAGTGCTTTGATTAAAATTACTTGCCATGAAATCTGCCCGTCAACTTTGTATTGCTATTCTGATTGTTACAGCTATTGCTGCTTTGAGTATCGGCTATATGCTGATAAGTGATAACAGCGGTCACTCCTTGCAATTAAGTTTCGACGACCTGAAAGGTTCTCCTTTTGCAGATTACAGCCTCCCCGGTTGGATCATACTCATTGCAATTGGTGTCTTCAGTGCTGTAGCAGCGGTTGTTTCATTCCGTCACGATAAAATATATCCTTATCTTATCATAGCAGTAGGGGCGATCATGCTTTTATTTGTTGTAGGAGAGATCTATATTATACAACAATTTCAGCTATTACAATTGATGTTCGGCTTGATCGCCATTGCCTTATTGTTGCTTGGAAATTTGATCAGGAAGAACCTGAAAATGGTACCCGATCATTTAGACCACAGCAGCTCTTCTGCTAAACATCCACAGAAAAAAAGTCACTACCACAAGCACAGAAAAAGAGGCCATTAATTCTTCTGATCATTCATCTACTGAGAATCTTTCTTATCCCCCGAAATAGGGATTGCTGCAAGCTTTGCGGTGAAGTTATTTTGCGTCGTTAAATGATCGAAGCCTTAGCTGTTTTTAAATACAGATATTTAAAAAGCAGCAGGCAACAAAATCCGGAATAAGATCATCTAGTGTAAATGAAAGATAAATGATACTGACATGTATCAGATAAATCAGCTATTAAACATTAAAAACATGTTGAGTAAATTAAAATTTTCGGTGGTTCTTATTGTCGCAATTTTTATCCTTACAGCTTTTATAACAAATATGTTTGCTAAAACCTATCACACTGAAAAAGATTTCACTTGTTGTAAAGGAGATCAACTGTATGCGCATCATTTTTATACGATAAAAGTGTTTTGGGTTGAAACAGGTTCAGGGTATACAACTGAGTCTGTTGGTAAACCATCGGTTGGCGGATGTAATGTTCAGTGTTCAGAATAAACAATCTTTACTTTTTCTGATAAACTCTCACGTAATCGACCTCCATTTTTTGCGGTAAAGCGGTATCGTCAATTCCTTTCAGTCCTCCCCAAAATCCACCAACGGCAATGTTTAAAAGTAAATGAAATGGTTTATCAAAAGGCCATGCATCATTCCCGCTATGTTCATTGTGTACAGTAAAATATTTTTTCTGATCAACAAACATGCAAATTGAATCTGCTCCCCATTCGAGTGAATACACATGAAACTTTTCGCTGCAATCTGCTACAGTTGTAATGGCAGTTTTTTGGGTACCGATCGAATGGAAATACTTTTTGCAATGTGTGGAAGCATGTATCACCCCCTGATCATACCCTACATGTTCCATGATATCTATCTCTCCATCATCGGGCCATTTTATTTCTTTGGTACTGGCAAGCATCCAAATGGCGGGCCATGTCCCCAATCCTTTGGGCAATTTGGCTTTTACATCAATGCGTCCATAGGTCCAATCCCCTTTTCCTTTGGTGACCAATCTTGCAGAACTATAATCGTTTGTACCGATCTTTTCTTTATGCGCTTCAATGATCAGTTTCCCTTTTTGAACTCTAGCATTTTTTAATTGATGATCTGTATAATATTGTCTTTCTTCATTGCCCCAGCCTTTCCCCCCAACGTCATAACTCCACTTGCCTGAATCTGGCAGCCCTTTGTAATTAAATTCATCATTCCACACCATTTTCATGCCTTTATGTTGTGCCATAAGGCTCATTGACAGCATTGATAATAGTAGTAATAGTATATATCTTGATAATTTCATCATATATAATTGAAAAGGGAAGTTACTGATTCCTTAAAGCTTTTTTGGTCATTCAGAATAAAAAATTTGCGTAAGAATATTGTTGCCGTTATTTTTGCAACTCATTTATGATACAAACCACACATATCCATCACCATCATTTACCCATCGGGTAGGCTGTTGGTGTTTTGTGTAGATACTATAAAACATTGAAGGGCTTACTGTAAAGTGAGCCCTTTTTGATGCCCCTAACCCCTGAAGGGAAATAAGAAGGATCAGGGAAATATATTTTTTTTGAAACATTAAAATGAACATGTATGAGTATAAATAAATCTTCAACCTCCCCTTTAGGGGATGGGGGTAAATTAAAATTAGCAATTCAAAAAAGTGGAAGACTGCATGATGATTCGATCAAATTATTGAAAGAATGCGGCATTGATATTTCCAACGGCGTCAATAAACTCAAAGCAGATGCGAGTAATTTCCCCCTCGAAGTTTTCTTCTTGCGTGATGATGATATCCCGCAATACGTGGAAGATGGTGTAGCCGATATCGGTTTTGTGGGCGAAAATGTGGTATTCGAAAAAAACAAGAAAGTGGAGATTGTTGAGAAATTGGGTTTTGGAAAATGTCGTTTATCCATCGCTATCAGAAAAGGGGAGACTTATACGGATGCGTCTTTTCTCGAAGGAAAAAAGATCGCAACCAGTTATCCCGTGATACTGGAAAAGTATTTGAAAGAAAACAAGGTCAATGCTGAAATCCATGAGATCAGCGGAAGTGTTGAAATTGCTCCCGGTATCGGCTTGGCTGATGCGATCTGCGATCTGGTGAGCAGTGGCTCAACTTTATTCATGAATGGATTAAAGGAAACAGAGATCATCTTGAAATCACAAGCTGTATTGATCAAGGATAAAAAACTTGATGCTGAAAAACAGCAGTTGTTGGATAAGATCATTTTCCGGATAGAATCTGTAAAAAAGGCGAAGAACAATAAATATATTTTGTTGAATGCGCCCAATGATAATCTGAAAGAGATCATCAGTTTGTTGCCCGGCATGAAAAGTCCAACCGTGTTGCCTTTGGCAGAAGCAGGATGGAGTAGTGTACATAGTGTTTTAAGCGAAGACCAGTTTTGGGATATCATTGAACAATTAAAGGCTGCAGGCGCTCAAGGAATTTTAGTAGTGCCTATCGAAAAGATGATTATTTGATGTGCAGATATGCAAATTAGTAAATGTGCAAATTACAAAAGATGAAAACTTATTTCTATCCAAATACTGATGATCGTCAGCAATTGTTATTACGCCCAACATTTGATTCATTGGCATTACAGGAAAAAGTAAAATCTGTTTTGAATGAAGTGAAATTAAATGGGGATGCAGCCATTAAAAAATTCACAGTGCAATTTGATGGCGTTGAATTAAATGATTTTATTGTAGATGAAAATGAAATAAATAAAGCATCTTCATTATTATCAACTGAATTAAAGCAAGCGATACAGCAGGCTGCGAAAAATATTACAGCCTTTCATCAAAAACAAACAGCAGAAGTTGAGGTAGTTGAAACAATGCCGGGTGTAAAATGCTGGCGAAAAAGTATTGGCATTGAAAAAGTTGGATTATATATTCCAGGTGGAACAGCGCCATTATTTTCTACCATTTTAATGTTGGGCATTCCCGCGCAAATTGCAGGTTGCAAAGAAATAATTTTATGCTCCCCTCCTGATAAAGAAGGTAAATTGAATCCTGCTATTTTATTTGCTGCACAATTGGTAGGTGTCACAAAAATATGTAAGATCGGTGGTGTGCAGGCCATTGCAGCTATGGCTTACGGCACAGCAACTGTTCCTAAAGTATATAAGATATTCGGGCCGGGAAATCAATATGTTACCTGCGCCAAACAACTAATTCAGCAAGACGGCATTGCAATTGATATGCCTGCCGGTCCGAGTGAAGTTTGTGTATTAGCTGATGATTCTGCAGATGCGGGTTTTATAGCAGCTGATCTTCTATCACAGGCAGAGCATGGTGTTGACAGTCAGGTTTTATTAGTGACTTGTTCTGAAACTTTAGTTAAAGATGTTGAGGAAGAATTAAATAAGCAACTGCAGTTATTGTCAAGAAAAAATATTACTCAACAGGCTTTGGAAAACAGTAAAGCAATTATTGTTAAAAACCTCGATGAAGCAATTGGCCTTGTAAATGAATATGCGGCCGAGCATTTAATCATTTCCTGTAAGGACGATGAACTGATCGCAGAAAAGATCATTAATGCGGGGTCTGTATTTCTCGGAAATTATTCTCCCGAAAGTGTTGGTGATTATGCAAGCGGTACCAATCATACTTTGCCTACCAATGGTTTTGCGAAAGCATACAGTGGTGTAAGTGTTGATAGTTTTGTTAAGAAGATAACCTATCAAAAGTTGAGTCAGCAGGGGTTGCAGAATATCGGTAAGACTGTAGAATTAATGGCAGAAGCCGAAGGGTTGGATGCGCATAAGAATGCGGTAAGTATCAGAATGAGAAGTTGATTAGGATGCATCCCCTCTTTGGAGGGGTGTCCGCCCAAGCGGACGGGGTGGGTAAAATTATTTGAAATGAAACGAAAGATCATTCCATATAATTCGAATTTAAAAATACTTGCAAAAAAATTACGCAAGCAAATGACCTTTTCTGAAGTAAAGCTTTGGGTGCATTTGAATAAGTCGCAAATGATGGGTTATGATTTTGACAGGCAAAGGCCAATGTTAAATTATATTGTTGATTTTTATTGTAAAGATTTGCAATTGGTGATAGAAGTAGATGGTATTACTCATCATGATGAAAAAATTGTTGCCAAAGATGAAATTCGTGATGATGAATTGGCAGAATATGGTGTTGCCGTAGTTAGATTGAATGCATTAGATGTTGTTAATAATATTAATCATTCATTACAAATAATTGAAAACTGGATTTTGGATTATGAAAGAATAAATGGGGTGGACGAAAATATTCTAATTAAAAGAAGGAATTTACCCACCCCGCCTTCGGCACCCCTCCAGGGAGGGGATGAAGAACGCTTTTAAAAAAACATCAAACAAAGAACATGTTCGACTTAAATAAACTCTTAAGAGAAAACATCAAAAATCTATCCCCCTATTCATCTGCTCGTGATGAATTTA
>CAIMKO010000221.1 GCA_903841915.1 uncultured Chitinophagaceae bacterium
ATAGTTGGGTTTCTGTTTGGATAAATGGTAACAAATTTGTTACCTTTATACCTGTAAATCCAATATCAGCATGAATTCAAAGCAGGTAATCCAGCTTCTTGAAAGGGATGGTTCGGTTGTAAAAGAGCAAAAAGGTAGTCATCGCCAGTATGTTCATCCTACTAAAAAAGGAAAGGTTACTGTTGCTTTTCATGGAAAAAAAGAAATACCGCCAAAAACCTTAAAATCAATATTTACTCAGGCAGGGTTGAAATAAACAGCAGCTTAAATAACCTTCAATGAAAACAGATCCATTAACTAAAAGAAATTACGAATTATCCATGCAAAAAAAGATCGCTCTGGTAATTGAAAGCTCATCGGCTGCTGAAATTTGGGGAAGGGTCCACTACGAGGATAACCTTATCATAGAATCAGCCCCAGACCTTTTATCCTTAGAAAAAAAAATGAAGAAGCTTTTGAAGGGGTTTCACCAATTAGATCCAAATACTATCAATTTTGATATTCAATATGATCTAACCGGCTTATTCGATGAGAAAAGCTTCTTAAATGCTTCTGTGGTAGCTGATAAAGCAGGGATTAGCAGAGGATTAATGCGTCAGTATATCGCGGGTAATAAATACCCTTCTCATGATCGTGTGATCCAAATTCAAAAGACTATTCATGCTTTGGGGAAGGACCTGCAGCATACAAAGGTTGCAGTACCCGCGAAAAAAAGAGAATCTCAAATAGCCTGATCCGGTTAAAAAATAAAAAACCGCTGATACTTAACGTAAAAGCGGCTTTATTGTGACCCCTCAGGGACTCGAACCCTGGACCTACTGATTAAGAGTCAGTAGCTCTAACCAGCTGAGCTAAGGAGTCGTAAAAATTTGGACGGCAAAAATACGGCAATAGAGCTTTCCACACAATTATTCATTTTAAAAAAACATTCGGCAGTAGAAAAGGCAAGAAGAATATTGTACTTTGAGTAGGTGAAGTCCCCCCTGCAATACCGTATCCTGCCGCTGGGCGATCATGCACTTTGCATTGAATTGGGTGAGATCATTGACGCATCCATCAATCAACAATGTATTGCCCTCTTTCATCAGCTCAAAGAACTGGCCATTCCTTTTATCAAAGACATTATCCCTGCTTATGCTTCTGTAACTGTTGTATATGATGTGGCAGCCATCCGTAAAGAACATCCATCTGCCTATGGATTCATGAAAGAAAAGCTGGAGGCGATGCTGTTGAGGATCGATACTGATCAACCTCTCTCTCATCGAAAAATAGAGATCCCAGTTTGTTATGATCTTTCACTTGGCATTGATCTGCAGGAAATGTCGCAGGAAAAAAATATTGCTGTTGAAGAGATCATCCGGATACACACAAACAAAACATACCGTGTATTCATGATCGGTTTCCTGCCCGGCTTTGCCTATATGGGATCGGTGGATGAATCGATCATTACAGCACGCAGGGCGCAACCCCGTACAACTGTGGCTGCAGGCAGCGTGGGCATTGCGGGAGAACAAACCGGTATTTATCCATTGGATTCACCAGGTGGGTGGAATATCATCGGACAAACACCGCTGAAATTATTTGATGCAAAAAGAAAGCAACCTGTGCTGCTGGAAGCAGGTGATGAGATCCAATTTGTTGCTATTGATATAAATGAGTTTAATAACTATAATTTGGGATAAGGAGGAATGGAACACTGATGACACAGATTGAACTGATTTTAACCGAAATATAGAATAACGCGATCTGATTAGTTATCATCCATATTATCCGTGTCTCTTGCCTACCGGCAGGCAGGTCTGTGTTCTATTTCTTAACGCTACCTATAAAAAACAAATCGATTGAGTATTCAGGTCATCAAACAAGGCATTGCAGACAGTATCCAGGACAATGGAAGGTATGGCTGCCAGCATCTAGGGATCAATCCCAACGGTGTAATGGATCCTGTTGCCGCGGCTGCAGCCAATCTGTTGGTGGGCAATGATCTGAATGAAGCGGTGATCGAAATGCATTTTCCGGCTTCTGTCTTCTTATTCAAAGAACAATCGATGATCGCCATTTGCGGAGCAGATCTTCTAGCTATGATCAATGATGTTTTTGTTCCGGTCAATACACCCATCATCATCGAAAAGAATTGTGTGCTGCAATTTAAAAAACCACTCAGTGGTGCAAGAGCATATCTGGCAGTGAAGGGAGGTTTCGAACTGCAACCCTGGTTGGGCAGTTTTAGTACCAATACTAAAGCAGCGGCGGGTGGCTTTGAAGGAAGGAACTTGAAGAAGCATGATGAACTCAATTTTCGTACGGTTCAAAAATATGGTACTGCCTTAAAAAATAAAGACTGTGAGATATTGAACTGGAAAGCTTCTGTTAAAAATTTCTATCCTGCTTCTCCTGTCATACGGATCACAAGAGGATCGGAATTTGATTGGCTGACCGAAGATGCGAAAAAAAGATTGCAGTCGGACTCTTTCATCATCAGCAATCAAAGCGACCGTATGGGTTATCGAATGAAGGGCGATGCTTTGATAATACAAAATGAAAACCAATTGATCTCAACAGGCATCACAAAAGGAACCATTCAATTGTTGCCCGATGGGCAGTTCATTATTTTGATGGCCGATCATCAAACAACAGGTGGTTATCCGAAGATCGCGCATGTGATCTCGGCTGATATTCCGGCATTGGCGCAAATGAATGCGGGAGAAAAAATTCAATTCAAGCTTATTGAGCAACAGGAGGCGGAAGATCTTTTGTTCGAACAACAGCAACAATTACTGCAATTGCAAAACGCGATCAGTTTTCCTTTACTAAAATTCAAACAGCAATATGCGATCGATTGATCTGAATTGCGATATGGGCGAGGGTCTGTACACCGATGCCGCGTTGATGCCTTTTATCAGCAGCGCCAATATTGCCTGCGGTTATCATGCAGGAACCCTGGAAACCATGAAGCATACTGTGGAGCTCGCTATCCTGCATCATGTTGCTGTTGGCGCTCATCCGGGTTTTGATGACAGAGAAAATTTCGGGCGAACAGAAATGATCCTGCCGCAAAAAGCATTGTATAGTTTGGTCTCCGCACAGATCATTGCCTTGTATAAGATCTGCGTTCAACATGAGATCAGCTTACATCATGTAAAACCACACGGTGCTTTGTACAATATGGCAGCAAGGGATGCAGAAACGGCAAACACAATTGCGCAAGCCATAAAAGATGTTGATGAAAATTTAATTCTCTACGGATTAAGCGGGAGTCATCTCATCAGCGAAGCCAACAAACTGAATTTAAAAACAGTGAGTGAGGTTTTTGCAGACCGTACCTATCAGAATGACGGCAGTTTAATTTCCCGAAATCAAAGTAATGCATTGATCGAAGATGAAGATGCATCTGTGCAGCAGGTCTTGCAAATGATACAGCAGCAAACAGTAACCAGTGTTTCAGGTAAACCCGTTAATATTGTTGCACAAACGGTTTGCATTCACGGCGATGGAAAGCATGCTGTTGCGTTTGCGAAAAAGATACATCAAACCCTCAAACAACATCATATTGAGATCAAGGCTTTTTAAGAATTTCCATTTACGTGTTGGCGGTGCCGGTTTAGGTGCTGCATTTCTCATGGCCAATTCATCCATTGGTCCGGGCTTTCTTACACAAACCACGGTCTTCACACAACAATTACTGACGAGCTTTGGATTTGTGATCATCGTTTCGGTGCTATTAGATATCGGTGCACAATTAAACACCTGGCGCATTTTAACGATGAGTGAAATGCGTGCACAGGATCTATCCAACCAGTTATTACCAGGGCTCGGATATTTTTTATGTGCCATGGTGGTGATGGGAGGCTTTGCTTTCAATATCGGCAATATCGCAGGATGTGGTTTGGGTATAAATGTTTTAACGGGGTTGAGTTTTGAGAAAGGTGCCATCATTAGTTGTGTGATCGCATTGATCTTATTCTGGGTAAGAGAGATCGGTAAAATGCTGGATGGTTTCACTAAGATCTTAGGCACATTAAAAATAATGCTGACGCTGTTCATTGCTTATGCGGCACATCCTCCTTTGCTCGAAAGCATTCATCATACTTTCATTCCTGAAAAATTATCTACTGCCGCCATCGTTACCATTGTTGGCGGAACAGTGGGAGGTTATATCACTTTCTCCGGTGCGCATCGTTTACTGGATGCGGGCATCAAGGGAAAAGCAAGTATGCAGGAAGTGAATAAAAGTGCGATCAGCGGCATCATCATTTCCACCATCATGCGTTTCATTTTATTTCTGGCAGTTGTTGGTGTTGTTATAAAGGGTGTTGTGTTGGATAATAATAACCCTGCTGCTACTGTTTTTCAAACTGCAGCGGGAAATTTTGGTCTGCGCATTTTTGGCGTGGTATTATGGAGTGCCGCAATCTCTTCTGTTGTTGGTGCGGCATATACTTCTGTTTCTTTCTTTAAAACATTCCATCCGTTGTTCATCAAATACGAAAGGCTCTGCATTTCTATATTCATTATTCTTTCCACTTGCATTTTTGTTTTCATTGGGAAGCCTAAACAATTATTATTATTCGCAGGCATTGCCAATGGTTTTATTTTACCCATTGCATTGGCCATCATTTTAATTGCTGCAAACAATAGTAAATTAATGAAGGGCTATCAACATCCTTTGTGGATGAGGCTTTCGGGCTGGCTGGTGGTGGCAGCCATGGGATGGATGAGTATATTGACCGTTTACGATTGGGCGGTGAAATGATTTTTACAAGCGGTAGTTTTTCGATGATGCAGTGCTTGCGTCGCACTCTTGTACTGCATAACTTTATTGAACAATAATAATAATTGAAGGGGGCTGTCGTCCCTAGGCAGGAGGGATATGTTGAGCTTTAGTATAAATGTTGGGCAGATCCCTCCTGCGTCGGGATTGTAAAGGTCAGATAATTCGGTAACAGAATTTAGATAGAATAAACTAAATTTTGTTATGGCGATAAATACCAATGATATGACAGTGGAGCGGAAGTATTTAGATACTTACCGATTTATGATCAAAG
>CAIMKO010000222.1 GCA_903841915.1 uncultured Chitinophagaceae bacterium
ATGAACTCTTTAAAGGAGAAAAAGCAGAGCTGGCAAAGCAAAGAGCATTGAGCATCTCGACCGTAATGCAAATAAAAATAATTAACTGATTTTGTCAGGTTCGATTTATTATACTTGCCCGTTAATACTCAGCAAAAAAGAATGCGGCTGCAATTATTACTGCAGTCGCATTCTTTTAACCAAACCAATATTTCTTTATTTTTTGGGTGGTAGCAGTACTCCATCAATAACATAGATGATGCCATTTGACGCAGGGACAGTTCCAATAACAGTAGCTGTTCCGTTTATTATGATTTTGCCATCTTTTTTAGTGATGGTAATATTATCTCCATTTACCTGTCCAATTTTTTGCCCATCTTGTAACTGTTCTTCCTTGAATACTCCGACAGATACATGGTATTGAAGGATATCGGCAAGGGCGTCTTTCTTATCAGGTTTCAACAATCCCTCAACCGTTCCGGCAGGTAATTTGTCAAATGCAGCATTGGTTGGTGCAAATACAGTAAATGGACCTGCATTACTTAATGCATCAACCAGGCTGGCTGCCTTCACAGCCGTTACGAGGGTAGTATGGTCTTTGCTACCTGAAGCCACCTGGACAATATTCTTCTGAGAAAGATCGTCTTTCACTGCCGACTGGCCCGCTGTGTTTGCCGGGGTAGCTTCTGTTTTTGCCGATTCGCCAGATGTAGTTTCACTGTTATTGCATGCTGCAAGCCACAGGCTGAAGCTGCATAATATAGATATCGTGATCCGTTTCATAAAATAATTTGAATTGTTAATAATACGGGATAAAAATAAGGTGGGGATAAAACATGCAATTATGACTCCAATCATAAATAGCAGATTTATTTTCATAAAAAGACATGAATTGGTAAAATCCTGCTGATTATGACTGCAAGCATATTCCCAATTGATTTTCGGCCTGAGCTTTGCAGCTGAAATAAAACAAAAGCTCATGACGATTATACAGGAAATAGATTCACAGAACACTATAGGTAAAACAGTTGCTAATAACTTTCGGACTGCTGAAGTTTTCAGGAAATATGGTATTGACTTTTGCTGCAAGGGCGGCAGAATGCTTGCAGATGTGTGCAGAGAGCGGAACCTGGACATGGAAGCTATTGAAAAAGAACTCAATGAGAAAACAGCAGCTATAACGCCAATTTCAGAGGATGCTTATCAGACAATGTCTTTAGATGCATTGATTGACCTTATTCTGTCGGTTCACCATACATATGTTAGAGAAAGTATACCTCCTATGCTGGCTTTTTTACATAAGGTCAATAAAGTACATGGTGAACGCCACCCCGAGTTGGCTGAAATCTATGACCTGTTTGAAGGTTGCGCCAATGAACTGACCCACCATATGGTAAAGGAAGAAAACATACTTTTCCCTGCAATAAACAAATTAGCAATTGCACAGCTTAATGGAACAACAGTTGCGCCATTCTTCTTCGGGCCATTGGAAAACCCAATAGGAATGATGCAAAACGAGCATACCACCGAGGGGGAACGTTTTGTCAAAATAGCTGAATTAACTAATAATTTTACTCCCCCAGATGATGCCTGCACCACATACAGGGTTGCCTTTCAAAAACTGGAAGAATTTCAAAATGATCTATTCACTCATATACACCTAGAGAACAACATTCTCTTCCCAAAATCATTTGAGTTAGAAAAGAAAATCGTTGTTGTTTGAGACAATTCAATAGGGAAAGCAGTGGTAATATATTTCACAAAAAACGAGTATGAACAATTCACTAAAGATACTTTTTGACGAACACGAAATTATTTCAGAGGCAGTGCAGCTTGCACAAGATGCAAAATATTTGATTGGGAAGGACAATGAACAATTCAAATTAGTAATCAGGGAGCTACTTGTCTTTTTCAGAATCTATGCCGATGAATATCATCATCATAAGGAAGAAAAAATATTATTTCCGGAAATGATGAAAAAAAACGAGCTTTTGGCAGATGGCGTCATCAAGGAAATGTTCGACAATCACGCTTATTTCCGTGAATTACTTCAAGTGGTTGCATTGGATATGGAACAGCAAAACTTCACTGGCGCATCATCGAAAATAGATGAATACTCAGAAGCTTTGTTGGATCATATAGCCGTAGAGAATGAGGAACTGTTCCAAAGTGCTGATAGTTTATTTACCGACAGCGAGCTCGAACTATTACATTATCGTTTTGTAGATTTAGACGAAGATATGGGTGGGACACAAAAAAAAGATTTGGCTGAAAAGATAAGGCAGCTGAAAATAAATAGCATTGTGTAAGGGAGATAACGAATGCATACATTTAACAAACAGAAGCGGCATATATAATGCTCGCAAATACGATAATATCGGTCGGTGTTTTTGTAAATTTATTCGTCGTAAGCGTTTCCTTTTGTCCAGGCAGTGGGGAAACTCCCGGCTCCTAGGCGGCCTATCGCCATCGCCACTCTCCATTAAATCTCTCATATCAAGTTGCCTCGTTTTGGCTTAATGTTCTTACTGCCTGCAAGGGTTTCATGTTATTTTCTATAGATAATACTCAGAAGCAATTCTTTTCATATTTTTGAGGGTATCAGGTGCTATTAAAAATATGTGAAGCGATTTTGAGTAATATTATTATTGGTTTTTTTATCAGTGACATTGATCAGGTTAAGGAATATTATTTATTCCATTTAAAGATGAAGCATGACTTGGAAATGCGATGGAAGTGGATGCGCGAGCTTTAGGTGTTTTATTCGACATGAATTCCAATTGCTAAAGAAATTACTCGATTTCAACTATAATTTCAGGAAAACTGACGAAGATCAATAGAGTGCAATACTAACGTCATAACCAATTTTAAAATACTTCTGTAAACTTGTTGTATTAGTTTGTATTCTCTTTAATTAATCTCACATTCATGACGATTCGAAGCTTAATTAAAACAGATTTTGAGCAGGTAGATACTTCTGCAACAATAGAAACAGTCGAGAAGAAGATTGTTGGACAAGGGGTAGTAGTTCTGATGAAGGAAGGTACGTATCTTGGTTATGTTACTTGCATTGATTTGTTGAATAGACAAATTAGTTCTATTGCTGAGTGTATTGATTCTAAACCGATAGTGTCTCCTGATCTTTCAAAAAATGCGGTTATCAAATTAATGAGGCAATCCAAAACCCGCATATTACCAGTATTTGATAATGGAGCTTTTGTCGGGTTGATTTATTACGATGATATTATTGAACAACTCGCTGCCATTGTTGAGGAACAAAAAAGTATAGTACAGACGATTGCCCATGACCTTAAAAATCCTATTGCAAGTATTAAAGGACTTTCTTCTATTCTTAGAAACAATTTAGTGAAAGAAGAGAATATACAGTTACTAGAGTATACAGAACAGGCATGTAACTATGCGTCAGAAATTATAAATGGTCTGTTGCTCATTCCGCAAATCGAGGGCGAACAAGATACTGAATCACTGTTCGCATCAATTGAAATAAACTCGTTACTTAAGGAATGCTGTGGCAACATGAAAGTTATCGCATCGTCAAAAGGAGTTACCATTATTGAAAATCTGTGTCAGGATGAATTTTATTTCAATGCTGACGCCTCAAAGTTTAAACGCGCGATAATCAACCTGCTCTCAAACGGGGTGAAATTTACGCCGAAAGGAGGAACTGTTTTGATATCATCTTC
The DNA here is from genome assembly GCA_903841915.1 of uncultured Chitinophagaceae bacterium. Lineage (GTDB taxonomy): Bacteria > Bacteroidota > Bacteroidia > Chitinophagales > Chitinophagaceae > CAIQDX01. The sequence goes on from CAIMKO010000222.1 coordinate 3,684, forward strand.
AGTTAAAAAAAATAGTCTGCTCATAAAGATTATGGACAGTGGTATCGGTATTCCAAAATCTATTCAACCCATCATTTTTAATAAATTTACGAGGGCAAAACGTGTGGGAACTGAAGGTGAGAGTACTGTGGGTTTAGGTTTATTCATAACCAAACAGATTATGGAACTTCATAATGCTCTACTTTGGTTCGAAAGCGAAGAAGGAAAAGGCACAACCTTTTACATAAAACTTCGTTAGCTATTCTGGAAAGGAAATTTCAATTTTAATATGATGAAAAACGAAACCATAAAAGTTGCACTTTATTTAATAATTACGTCACTTTTATTGAGGCATCCGAATCATCAAGGTCGCTTGCTTCGAACATTGTCCAGTCAACCCCATGCACAAATAGGCACGAATTAGATCGTTTTTGCCAACAAATGCTCAATCTTACCCATTAAGGCATTTATAGCTATCAAGTCCCGGATAAAAAGGTTCGAAATTTGTCCAGTCGTCCCGACTTGAATTAAAACCCGCTCCAGTAGCGGGTTTTTAGTTCGAACTTTCTCTTCAAAAATTTGGCAAATTCTCCGAAAACCCATACATTGTTGCGTTTTGGAGAGTTCGAACCCAAGTGAATTCTGGCGAACTTTTTGAGCGAAAATATCCTCACACACTTAATGCTTCAAACTTACATATCATAGGAATAAAATCACCACGCTCTCTATGTCAACAAATATTTGTCAATAATTATTTACTTTTAAAAGAAAGTTCATGAAAAAGATCATTTTTTTGGCGATTTGCCTTTCCGCCTGTAGCGTTTCAAGTAGCAATGCTCGTAAGCGCTCGCCGGCACCAACACCTTCTAGTTTACAGTGTAAGAGTGGGAACGCTTGCGGCTCGATATCCACTAAACGCGACAAAAATGGCTGTTTTTGGATTCTAACAAATACAAGTGCGAAACCTGTTAGAGTGGTTCCAACCATTTATAATACAAAGGTGTGCGCCGATGTGGCTGCAATTACAATAGCGCCCGGAGATAGTAAAACAATAGGCGCTTATTATGGCTCCGCTTGTTTAAATGCTTGTTACTTCACTGCAAACTTCATTAAATAACGAAAAATTAATGACAACTCGACAGCTGCAATATGCAATTGCGGTAGTAGATTTCAAACTTGGGCATAACCAGCAGTCTACAGTTAATTAGTTTCTAAAACCATATTTTAATATACTATTGTTTTGTGTAAAATGGATTGGAATGAACCTTCGTATTTTCTTGTTGAAATTAGC
>CAIMKO010000223.1 GCA_903841915.1 uncultured Chitinophagaceae bacterium
ATGTTCAGATTATGGCCGTAGGAACGTTGTAGATTTGGATTACCAACTGTAATATTCAAAGGATCGCTGACATTCTGTATGGGCTGCAACTGGGTGGTGTTGGGCTGTTGTGTGGACGTACTGTAATCGATACGCACATTTTTAAAATTGCTAAACTTGTATTGAAAATTGGCATAGGGCAATACATCTGTGAATGATTGATCAATGGTTGTGTTGTGTGTTTGATTGATACTCTTTAATGAGGCTGATTGTAAGGAAGCACCCAATGTATAATTTATTTTCTTTTGATTGGCCCGGATATTCACGCTTCCGCCACTATAGGTATAATTGCTTTTGAAATCATTGGTGAGTGCGGCATTGGGTGCATCGTATTTACCTGTAGTGGAATTATAGTCGAAAGTTTTTTTATCGCTCTGGCCAACAGTGCTGTTGATGAAACTGCTTAATTCGATCAACGATCTTTTGCCCAAAGGTTCTGTGTAAGTGATGTTGCCGCCATAATTATTGGTTACGGCATCGTAATTATTGGTTTGATTTAAAACTGTATCTGCTGAACTGCTTCCGGTATAAAAAGTTGTTTTGGAATTCAGGTTTCCGTTCTGGTCGCTGTGATTATACGTATTATTCAGCAGTACGGATAATGTTCTTCCTTTCTTTTTAAAACGTAATCTGTATAAAGCAGAGCCGGAAAAATCCAGTGCTTCTGATTTGGCAAAACTGTTATTATAACCATCATTCAGTTTTACATTACTCATGTTTTGTGAAACCGAACTATTGTTATTCCAGTTATTTTGTTGTTGAAATGTAACAGAAGGAATGATCTTGATAGAATTAAAACTGTCTATTTTATGATCATAACTCAGATTGAATTTTTGTTGTTTGATATCTCTTACACTATTGCTTGTTGCAACATATTCATAAGAAGAAGTTCCGGGTAAAATGTATTGCCGATTGGTTGTTTTATCGGTCGCCAGATGAATATCACTGGCAGTGGCACTGGCATTAAAATCAGTTTTCTTATTCCAGACATCATTGTAATTGAATCCTCCTGCCATTGTGTTTGCAACGCCTTGCTGATTTTGTCCCAGGCCCGTTGTAGGTAGGCCTGCATTATCAGGACCATTACCACTTGTTCTGATGGTCATGCCACCCCCGTTACGCATGCCCTTACTGATCTCGCCTGTAAAATTCAAAACATCACCAATAGAAAATCCTTGGCGGTTGGTATTATTGGCCATCCCGAGAAATGATATTTGCCGATCGCCCTTGAATCGATTGATATTGGCTTGTGCATCATATTTCCCATCATTCCCTGCAGCACCGGTAACTTTTCCGAACAAGGCATTGTCTCTGTCCTTTTTCAGTTTTAGGTTGATCGCTTTTTGTGAGTTGCCGTCATCCACACCGGTAAATTCTGCCTGATCTGTTTTTTTATCAAATACCTGTACTTTATCAACTGCGTCTGCGTCTAAATTCTTTGTCGCCATTTTAGGGTCGCCTGTAAAAAATTCCTTACCGTTCACGAGAACGCGGTTCACTGTTTGCCCGTTTACTTTCACCGTTCCGTCTTCATCAACCGTAACACCGGGTAATTTTTTTAAGAGATCTTCCACCACGGCATTGGGCTGTGTCTTGAAATTTTCTGTATTGAATTCCAGGGTATCATTATTCATCACAACAGGCGGTCGTTTTGCAACAACTGTTACATTCGTTGCATTGGCCAGATCGACCAATGGGATATTACCCAGATTCAGGTCCTGTCCATCAATCACTGTAATTAATTTCCAAACAGGCAGATAACCCACATAAGACGTAGATAATAAATACTTGCCCTGATTGACCTTGGGAAGATGAAAATTGCCTGATGAGTCTGCTCTTGTAAAACTGATCAGGGTAGAATCTTTTGCTGCCACCAAAGAAACGGTTGCATAGGATAATCCTTTTTTACTTAGTGTGTCAAAAACAGTCCCTCTAACAGTGGAAGACCGCTGTGCTTGTGCCAGAAAAGAAATGAATAGAATAGCTGATAAAAGGATGATTTTTCGCATTGCAGACTCGATTTGTTTGTTGTTGCCAAAGCTAGATGCAACCCGCAGCAATATCGGTTAATAATGATGGAACTAAGGTTAATAAAGGTTAATGTATTTGTCTTCAAAAGCCTGTTAAAAAAATAATCTTTAAAAATTCCTCTGTACCCCTAATTTTGCGCAATCCTTCAAAAATGAGTACAGCACTAAATTCGAACGAGTCCGTTTCTTCGCAGAAAAAGAAAATTATTGTTTTAGGCAGTGGTCCTAACCGTATTGGTCAGGGCATTGAGTTTGATTATTGCTGCGTGCATGGCCTTCTAGCCATCAAAGAAAGCGGTTATGAAGCCATCATGGTGAATTGTAACCCGGAGACCGTTTCCACCGATTTTGACATTGCAGATAAATTATATTTCGAGCCTGTTTACTGGGAGCATTTGTGGGAGATCATTGAATTAGAAAAACCCGAGGGTGTGATCGTTCAGTTGGGCGGACAAACAGCTTTGAAGCTCTCTAAACGTTTACACGAAAAAGGGATCAAGATCATCGGAACTTCTTTTGATGCGATGGATATTGCAGAAGACAGGGGAAGATTCAGCGACCTATTGAAAGAATTGAATATCCCTTATCCTGAATATGGTACTGCCCTTGATGCTGATGAAGCTATTGCGGTAGCCAACAGAGTAGGATATCCTGTATTGGTTCGTCCGAGTTATGTATTGGGCGGACAAAGAATGCGTATCGTGATCAATGATGAGGATGTGGAGAAAGCGGTGATCAGTTTATTGAAACACTTGCCCGGCAATAAGATTTTGATCGATCATTTCTTAGATAGATGTCAGGAAGCAGAAGTTGATGCGATATTCGATGGTGAGAATTTTCACGTGATGGGTGTGATGGAACATATTGAACCCGCCGGTATTCATAGTGGCGATAGTAATGCTGTTTTACCTGCATTCAATCTAACACCATTGATCGTTGAGACAATGGAATATTACAGCGAAAAAATTGCACGTTCTTTAAATATTAAAGGATTGATCAATATTCAGTTTGCCATCAAAGGCGATAAAGTATATGTGATCGAAGCCAATCCGAGAGCTTCGCGAACAACACCTTTCATTGCCAAAGCTTACGGCATTCCTTATCTGAACATTGCTACAAAAGTGATGATCGGTTCTGCAAAACTTACCGACTTTAATTTAGAAAAGAAACTGGATGGATATGCCATCAAAGAACCTGTATTCAGTTTTGATAAATTCCCGGGAGTAAGCAAAGAATTAGGACCTGAGATGAAAAGTACGGGAGAAGCCATCCGTTTTATCAAAGACTTACGTGATCCATACTTCAGAACTTTGTACAAAGAAAGAAGTATGAATTTGAGTAAATAGTATTTTCAAAATAAAAAAGTCTTTCACATCAACTGTGAAAGACTTTTTTTATGCGCTTACTATCAATTAAACTACTTCAACGATCTTATTCTTGATGGCATACATGGCCAATCCCATTCTGGTATGCACTTTTAATTTTTCGAATAAGCTGTTGCGATAGTCATCTACGGTTCTAGGGCTAACGAACAAACGTTCAGCAATATCTTTATAGGTTAATTCAGTACAGATCAAACGGAGGAATTCTTTTTCCTTATCGCCCAGCATAATGGGCTCCAATGGTTGGTGATAATCCTGATGCAATCCTGAGATCACTTTGCCGGATATGGTCTCGGAAAGATAAAAATCCTTTTTGATCACAGATTCCAATGCAACATTCAATTCTTCGGGTTCTACGTTTTTCATTAGATAGCCTTTGGCACCGAGTCGCAGCATTCTGATGATGCTTGATTCGTCACTTTGCATGGATAGCGCCAGCACTTTTACTTGCGGATAATTTCTGTTAAGCCATTTTGCGGTTTCAAATCCATCCATTTCCGGCATATTGATATCTAATAATACGATATCGGGAATCAGATGGCTTTGGATCTTTTCTACCAATTCTTTGCCATTGCCGGCTTCAAACAAAACGGAATAATTATCGAAAGATGCGATCAAACGCGCCAATGCATTGCGCATCAAAGTATGATCGTCTGTAACAGCAACCTGGTAAATTTTTTTGGAACTTGCGGACATTGTTTATTCTTCTTTAGGAATGGTTTCTTTGATCAAAGGTAACGTTATTGTAATAGATGTCCCGCTTCCGGGATTACTGTTGATGATAAATTTTGCTCCAATGAGTTTGGAACGATTCAACATGCTTTTTAATCCTACACCACCACTGGCAGAAGGTTTATTTTTCTTTTCTTCTACATCAAAACCAACGCCATTATCTTCTACTTTCAAAACAAAGATATCGCCGGGTGTAAATTCCATCTGCACATTTACATGAGTGGCTTTACTGTGTTTTAAAGTGTTATTGAGAATTTCCTGAAACATACGGAAAAGGAAAATAGAAGTTTGGCTGTCGAGGTTCTTATGATCTTCATTGGTGGGTGCAATGAATTCGATCGGCATTAAACCTGTTTTGTTAATGGTATTGATCTCAAATTGTATCGCTTGTTCCAGTCCGATCTGTGAAATACGGTCGGTATGCAAACTCTTGGTGAGATTGGCCAAATCTACAATGGCTTTATTTAAAATTTCTCTGGATGCCGCAATGGTCTCAAAAGCAGGATGTTCTTTTTTGATACCTGTACTGGCCATGGATAATTTAACTACAGAAAGCATTTGGCCCACATTATCATGCAGTTCCTGGCTAATGGTCTTTAACGTTGTTTCCTGGATCTCCAATTGGCTGCGTAATAATTCCTGATCGTATTCTTCTTTTATTTTGATAAGGTCTTTTTCATGTCGCTGTTGCCTGCGTTGATATAAAAAAACTATGCCCACAATAAAGAACACTAATAACAAGGCCATTGATGCGCCGATGATAAGAAAAGATATTATTTCTGTATTCTGAGTCTGCATAAAAAAGCAATACTAAAAAATGAGTACAATAAAACGTTCAGCGAATCAAGAATTCTACCAATTATAATTATAAGATGCGTAGGTAAACTGGCCATTAAATTACTTAACCCATAAATAGGGTAAGTAAAAGCGTAAAAAAATAAAAGAGCAGTACATATCCAAAACGGAGGCTGTCTCAATAAGTTTACGGAATGCGGCATCAGAAATAATTCGTAAAAGTAATAGATGCAGCTTCCTACTATCAGTAAGCAACCTATTGAATAGGTAAAAGAATTAAATCTATGCATCCCCTGAAAAAAGGTCATATTAATTGCTACAGCTAATGGGAACGCCACCATTAACCCTAATAAAATGTTTTTTGCAGTCTTCTTTTTGATGATCTCCCTGATACTGAAAAAATAAAATACAAATTCAAGTGTAGTAGAAGGATTGTAGAGCAAATAAGTTGGCGCATGACTTTTCGCAATTTCTATCATAAAAAAAGCAGCCAATTCTACGAGGACAGTAGCCAATAAAAAAAAGGGGAATATTTTTAGATAGATCTCACGGGGTCTTTTTCTGTAAAGGCTATAGAAACCGACAACTGCGCTAAAAATGAGTATATAAATATCAAATGGTAAATTCATTTACATAAAAGTAAGTTGTATTATGATTATAAAAAGAAAAAACCCCCTAATTCGGGGGTTTTAAGAATATTTTAAATCTTGATTGCTGACTAAATAACCACAAATCCTTTCTCGCCTTTATCAACAATAGTGACACCAATTTCTGGCATGCCCATATCATCTTCCTGACCGCAGAATGGAGGGCATAATCTTCCTGCATTATAAGCCACTATATTGGTTCCTTTATCTGTATTGATATAGATGTCTTTATTCTTAGTGGTACCATCGGCATTTTCTTTTTGCTTGGTAGCGACCATCACCAATGTTTGTCTGTCTTCATACTCAGCTATAGGAGCATGTTCTTTGTCATACGCGCCAAAATAGAATTTTACACCATCAGCGCCATGTGTTTTGGCATGCTCGATGAATTCTTCCAGTTCTTCCACACTCCACCATGCACTCAAAGAATCTTCTTTTCCGATCCTTTCACTGTTCTGTACCCATCTTTCCTGTTTGTAATTTCTGATAACATTGTCAACATGTGCAGTATTTACATACTTTCCAACCTTTAAGGATTTTGTTTCGATTGCTTGCATGGTAAAAGGGATTTTAAATGGATAATTTTTGTTTACAGTATAAAACTATTTTCAAACAACAAATGATTTTTGAAAAAAATGATGAGCCTCAATCAATTATGAATTACTTCAATTCATAAACGGTTAAAAATCCCTTAATTCGGCGTAAAATATCCCC
>CAIMKO010000224.1 GCA_903841915.1 uncultured Chitinophagaceae bacterium
AATGTGAAAAGTGAATGGTGAATAGAATGTTGAAGTGTGCGACGCAACACAAGTTTAATTGAAATACAAAAGCTGATAAAAAAATGGTTTCATGATGAAAAACTTTACTAAATTCTTATTACTGTCATCTTACATCCTTAATCTTTCATCTCTTCTAGCACAGCCCGATCGCTGGCAGCAACGCATCAAATACAATATCAATGTAAATATGGATGTGTTGACAAACCGTTTTTCCGGAACCGAGAAGATCGAGTATATCAATAATTCACCGGATACATTGGACAGAATATTTATTCATACTTACTGGAATGCGTTTCAGCCCAACAGTAGCATGGATGTTCGCAGCAGAGAAACGGGCAAAACCATTTTACCCAACAGAAGAGGAGATGAAGTGCCAGATTGGGACAACCGTGTAAAAGACCGGATCAGCAAATTAAAAGAAAATGAGATCGGCTTTCAAAATGTGAAGAGCGTAAAGATCAATGGTGTGGAACAAAAGTTACGTAATTACGAAACCATACTTGAAGTAAAATTGGAGAAGGCAATTCTTCCAAAAGCAAAAATAATATTGGATGTTGTGTTTGAAGCACAAGTTCCTTTGCAGATTAGAAGAAGCGGTAGGGATAATGCAGAAGGAGTGCGGTACAGTATGAGTCAATGGTACCCGAAAGTGGCGGAATACGATTATCAGGGATGGAATGCCAATCCATATATTGCCCGTGAATTTTACGGCGTGTGGGGAGATTATGATGTGAATATCACGATCGATAAAAATTATTTTGTTGCGGCGGGTGGTGATCTGATCAATGCAAATGATATTGGTTTAGGGTATGAGGCTGCCGGTGTAAAACCAAAACCTGTTCTGGGAAAAAGCATCACCTGGAAATGGCAGGCATATAATGTGCATGATTTTGTTTGGGCAGCAGATACGACTTATAAAATGATCACCAGAACTGTGAAAGACGGTCCTTTGATCCGTGTAGTGTATAAAAGAACAGATTCTGTTTCAGATGCAAGATGGCAGCATAGTGCAGATACTGCCGTTATTGCCTATCCTTTCATTGCAAAGACTTATGGTCCATATCCATACAAGACATACACATTTATTCAGGGTGGTGATGGTGGCATGGAATATCCGATGGCATGTTTGGTAAAGAGTGGTAGCATCGGAACATTTGTGCATGAATGGATGCATAGCTGGTATCAGGGAATGTTCGGCACTAACGAATCTTTGTATCCATGGATGGATGAAGGCTTTACCAATTATGCAGGGATGAGAGTAGTATGTGATTTCAGGAAAATTCCAATCACCATTTATGATAATGAATACAAGAGTTATTTTAACCTCGCGAGAAGTGGAATGGAAGAGCCTATGACAACTCATTCCGATCATTACAACACCAACTATGCTTACAGTAATGCGGCATACAGTAAGGGGGCAGTATTCTTAAATCAGTTGGGATATATCGTTGGCGATAAGATGCTGGATAAAATTCTATTGGAATATTATCGCCAATGGCGGTTCAAACATCCCAATCCGAATGATTTTATCCGTGTAGCTGAAAAGCAAAGTGGCATTGAATTACAGTGGTATAAAGAATATTGGGTGAACAGTACCAAAACAATTGATTATGCAGTGGGTGATATTAATGTGGTGAATGGGAAAACGCAGATCACTGTAAAGCGCATTGGTAAAATGCCAATGCCGATTGATGTTTTGATGACTTTTAAAGATGGTACAAAAGAGTTGCATTATATCCCTATGAATTTAATGTATGGAGAAAAGGCAGCAGAAGATACGGTACCGAGAATTGTTCATACTGAATGGAGATGGACACATCCCGAATATAATTTTGAAACGAGCAGAAGCATCAGAGATATCAAGAGTATTGAGATCGATCCTTCGCAACGAATGGCCGACATTAACAGAAACAATAATAAATTGGTGATACCTGATTAAATGTTTGTCAGGTTGAGCTTGTCGAAACCAATTCAAGTAGATAAATTCACATTTC
>CAIMKO010000225.1 GCA_903841915.1 uncultured Chitinophagaceae bacterium
GAGCGCTTGATATTGATTCAGATGAGATCTGCCAAAGATGTGTTTGTTCATTGAATTTGCCGCCACATGTAAATCCTTCCCTCAAATAAAACGTATGGAGTAAAATGCAGCCAATTCTTTTTACACATTCCTATTTTTTACGCCTTGACCCAAAGCAATGGTCAATCGGAAAACCTTATGCACCACTAGGAACTTTATTTGCTGCTTCACTCATGCGGGAAAAAGGTTATGCTGTTTCTGTATTCGACAGTATGTTTTGTCATCATCCCGAAGAAATCGTTGCTGCTCTTGAAAAAAACATTTCTAACATTTTTGTGATCTACGATGATGGATTCAATTACCTCACTAAAATGTGTTTGTCAAATATGCGGGATGCGGCCCTTAAGATGATCGAATTAGCAAAGGAGAAAGGCTGCACGGTCATTATATCCAGTTCTGACGCAACAGACCATTTTGAAACATATTTAAATAAAGGTGCCGATTTTATATTGATGGGAGAAGCTGAGTATACATTGCTTGAATTATGCGAGACCCTCAATAATAACGAAAATGATTATTCACGGATACAGGGTCTTGCTTTTAAACAGCATGGGAATATCATTAAAACCCAACGAAGGGCTGTGATCACGGACCTGGATGAATTGCCTTTGCCTGCATGGGATCTCATTGATCTTGTGCCATACCAAGAATCATGGGTAAAACATGCAGGCTATTTTTCCATTAATGTGGCCACAACAAGGGGCTGTCCATTTAAGTGTAATTGGTGTGCCAAACCCATCTATGGCAATCGGTATAATTCACGTTCTCCCGAGAATGTGATCAGTGAATTAAAACTCTTAAAAGAAAAATATCAGTTCGATCATATCTGGTTTTGCGACGATATTTTTGGGTTGAAACCAGGTTGGGTAAATGATTTTGCCATTTTAGCAGAAAGAGAAAACCTGCAATTCAAATTCAAGATACAGTCAAGGGCCGATCTGCTGGTGCAGGATAATTATGTTGCCGCCCTTTCACGTGCCGGCTGTGATAATGTTTGGATGGGAGCAGAGAGCGGCTCGCAAAAAATATTGGATGCCATGGATAAGGGGATCACTGTTGAACAAATTGCAGCCTCCGTAAAATTATTAAAACAGTATAGAATCAAAGCTTCCTTCTTTATTCAGTTTGGTTATATAGGAGAGACAAAAAATGATATAAGTCTGACTGTAAAAATGATCAATGAACTGCTTCCTTATGAAATAGGTATTTCTGTTTCCTATCCTTTACCCGGAACCCTGTTTTATGAAAAGGTGAAAATGCAATTAGAAACAAAGACCAACTGGACAGATTCGGATGAAATGGCATTACTGTTTCAAAATACATACCGGCCAGCATTTTATAAACAGTTGCACAGATACGTTCATAAGAGTTATAGGAAACATCTTGCTTTAGATCATTTGAAGCGTTTATTTGCTCAGCCTAATTATGCAGATTATCATACGGCTAAAAAAGCTTTATCGGCATTGTATTACTTCCCTGCTGCTTTCATCGAAAAAATTAAACTGAGGCAATTGGAAAACGCAGCTGTATGAGTAACACTGCATCACATACCCATGAACAATTTGCTGCAGCTGCATTCAGTTTGCAATCCGGAATATTCGATAGAATCTATACGGGTAATGCCATTATTGAATATAAAAGGCAGCGGGTAAGAGAACATACCATGAAATATCTTCCCGAAGAAAGCTCCATACTTGAATTGAATAGTGGTACCGGTGATGATGCTATCTTTTTTGCAGGTAAAGGCCATCTTGTTCATGCTACAGATATTTCCGAAGGAATGCAATTGATATTGAAACAAAAAGTTGCAGAACAAGGATTTCAAAATAAAATTAGCACGGAACTCTGTTCTTTCACGCAATTGGATTTGTTGCAAAATAAAGGCCCCTATGATCTCATTTTTTCAAATTTCGGGGGATTGAATTGTACTGGAGATCTGGGAAAAGTATTGAACTCATTGGAAGACCTGGTGAAACCGGGTGGTCAGATCACACTGGTGATCATTTCTACATTTTGTTTGTGGGAAACCCTGCTCCTGTTCAAGGGGAAATTTAAAACTGCCACCAGAAGGTTCTTCAGTGGCAAAGGAAGAAATGCAAATATTGAAGGATTAAATTTTACATGCTGGTATTATGATGCCGGGTTTATTCAACAAAAAATGAAAAGAAAATTTGATGTCATTAGCGTTGAGGGCCTTTGCAGCATTGTACCACCTTCCTACATAGAAGGTTTTGCCGAGAAGTATTCAAGAACATTTTCTTTTCTTAGCCGGATGGAAAATAAGCTGAAACATCTCTGGCCCATCCGATCATTGGGGGATTATTTTATTATTAGCTTGCGAAGAAAGCTGCTTTAAATTACAGCAGCCATTTCCTGATCATCGGATTTAAACTGATTTTGTTTAAATCTTTGCAGGATCTTTTCCTGAAACTCTTTCGGATTAGGCTTTGCATAATGCTTGTTGGCCATTAAACTTAAAACGACCCCATTTTCATTTCTGATCTGTTTTTTTGTTTTTGTGTGCCATCTTTTTGCAGTTAACTGCATTAAAAAATCGTCTAGTTTGTTTCCGATCGAATTATTAAAACAAAATTCTGCAAGCGTTTTTAACAAGGATGGTCTTATATCAGAACCGGTCGCGATCCTCAGACTTTGATTGGGAAATACCGACCTTACCCAATTGTTCCGTTTAAAGAATTCTTCAAATAAGGCAGCTCCTTCACAAGGCAATAATGTAAGTATTTCGGTGGCGGTAAAAATATTTTTTTCAATGATCTCCATTTCAACCTCGTCAACATAATAGTTCATGCATAAAAGATGTTGTTTATTGAAGAGAAACGAAATCTTTTTCAACAGATGCATGGAAGTTCTGGCGATCCATAAACGATTCTTTTTAGTGATAATGAAAAAATCAATATCAGATTTATCTGTAGCGAAGTTCTTTGAAAGTGAGCCGGATATTGCCACACCGCGTACATAAGGAAAATTAGAAAGCAGGGCCGCCACTTTTTTTGCCTTTACTAAAAGTGCCTGTGCTTTTTCATTTCCTGTATTCCTTTTATCCAATAATGTAACAGTATCGGTAATGCTGTACACATTTTCAGTTCTGAAAATTTTCTTTTCAGTCAGTAATTCTTCCAGTGCTTCTTCAAAGGCGGAATAGCTGCATTTAAGTGTCAGATAATTATAGATCTCTCTTTGAGTCAGTGGATAACTGAACATATGGAAGTATGCTAAACTGCTCAATATCTTTATTTTTACTTCTTCCATTTTGTTATATTCGACTGGGGCTTTAGCAGGTTGATATTTGAGCAAAAGATTTTTTTGATTCATATGTTTCAATTAGTTTACTGAACAATTCGGCACTTTTTTTCCAGGAATATCTCTGATCTATATTTTTAGCCACTATCGTCAGAAAGGATTCATCCGGCGGATATTCTATCATTCGTTTTAACTTCTCTTCAAATTCAACAGTATTTTCGGGATCGAAAGTATACGGGCAGAAAAAATCGAAATCTTTTAAAGCCGAAGAAGAGGAACATAGTACCGGAGCTTTGCAGGCAGCGGCTTCCAGTGGTGGGATGCCAAAACCTTCTGCTATGGATGGATAAACAAATAACCGGCATGCTGCATAAAATAATGTGATTTCTTCCTGCGAAACCTGTTCAAACCACTTAAAATGTTTCTTTTGATCTTCAGTAAGTGATGCGAGCCTCGCAGTCAGTTCTTTTACCTTACTTGTTTCTTTCCCTATAAACACCAAAGGGATATTTTGTTTATAAAGTTCCAGTTTCAGATAAGTATCCAATAACAGCAAATGATTCTTTCGTGGTTCAATTCTGCTTACGCAAAGGATAAAATTTTCTAAACCGTATTTGACCCTTATTTTTTGAGCAGCATAAAGCCTTGAAATGTTATTGAATGAACTGATCACGGCATTGGGTATCACGGTAATGTTTTCAGGTAGCAGATGATGCTTTACTGCTATCCGGTTTTGCGAATAATCTGAGACGGTGGTTTTAATATCGGCCTGCCTGATGCTCCTTCCAAACAAATATTTTCTACTATAGCTGTAAGCCTTTGAAAAATATTGCGGATACTCATTATATAGAATATCATGTAGTGTGACAATGTTTTTACAGGTTGAGGTTTTAAACAAGAATATATTTTGATAATGCGCAAAATCGAATTTGTATTTTTTTGTGTATGCAGGAATATCAACCAAAAATCTGCTCATGGAACTGATGTTCTTCTTATAGGGTAGAATAAAGGGTGATTTAATGGAAGGGAATATTGATTTGATATTGTCGGGGTTGGCTGATCCAAAAAAGAATTGAATGTCGGGTTGGGACTGAATCAATTCAGAATATAAGCCTCTGATAAAAGTCTGCGTGCCCTGGAACTCTGTATCAAAACAGTGTGCATCAACAAATATTTTCATTTTTTGATCAGACATATCGGGAGAAATTGAACGGTAATGTTGATTTCTTTTCTTCTTAATGAATACGTGAAAACGGGAAAAAGGTTGCTGAAACA
>CAIMKO010000226.1 GCA_903841915.1 uncultured Chitinophagaceae bacterium
GTGAATTTTTTCCCGCCTGCATCTACAACTAATGAATTGATACCTGTATTTGTTGGACTGATGATGTATTCTCCACCACCCAAATTTTTAACATCCCCTCCACCCGTAAATGTCACTTTTACTTTTTCACTTCCTACACTACCGCCTGAAACATTAATTGGATTCTCAACACCAATATAGGCAACGTTCATTTTTTCCAAAAATATAGAAGCTCCGCTTGGTGTGCCCACAGTATATTTCAAAGGTTTCTTTACTTCGGCAGTTGTACCATCCGGCTTGGTATAACGAATAGTTACATCAACTGTATGATCACCGACACCTGAAGCTTTTAAAGTTGACATTGCGGTTCCGTCAGGTTGCAAATTTTGTGCGGATCCATTGATGATGATGGTTGGCTTTGCTGCAGCACTAAATGCACCCACACCAGCAGTAACATGAATCTCATCTCCTTCCATTGCGTAGGATTTATCAGAAGATGCAATAGCAGCGAATTGATCATATTGCACTTTCACTTCTCCAACTTTACTGTGTAAAAAATCAACAATAGCAGCTTCACTATTTTTTACATCATTCTGAAATTTGCTAAGAATCGTTAATGCTGCAATGGTTGGCGTCATGTGAAAATATGCAGTCGTCCAGGTGATCTTAGAATTACCTGATTTTGATTTTGGAACAGATAAATCTAAAGGCAACGCATTTTCGAATTGAGCTTTCAGTTCAGGATCAACACCAATAATATTTGCCTTGAAATCGGTAAGCTTTTGTAACAGTTCTTTCCCTTTTCCTTTTGTATCAAATAATCTGGTTGCAGCTTCTAAATTTTCTTCTGCGAATTTTTCTTCACCATTTTCAATATGTGAGCCTGCTTCTTTTTTCAAGTCAACCTTTAACCCTTCAATGTAATTATAAACATCATCAGAGAATTTTCTGGCTTGATCGGCTTCCGGCTTATATTTTAATGCTTTATCTCTTGTTTTGGCATCACCAACCATTTCTTCGAATGATTTAAAGATGGATTGATTCTTTGCTTCAATGATCGTATTGGCATTATTTAAACTGTTATTAACCGTTTTGAAAGCATTCAAGATCTCCGATGATACATTCAATGCCAACAATGCCGTTAGCACCAAGTACATCAGGTTGATCATTTTTTGCCGTGGTTCTTTAGGTAGCGACATTTCTCTTTACAATTAATTTTATGAATTATCTTTTATTTCAAGTATTATCTGCCGTGCATTGCTGTAAGCATGTTTCCGTATACCTGATTTAATTTACCAAGATTAGCCGCCAACACAGAAATTTGTTCTTTTGCTTTCATGGCATCATCTGCACTGCTATTCATGGCCGAAGAAGCTTGTGCTAATTTGCCATAGAACTGATTCAATGCTTTTAAATGATTATTGCTTTCCTGTAATTCCAATTCATAAATAGTATTCAAAGAAGACAGATTCTTGGTTAATATCTGAACCTGTGCATGAAACTGTTTTGTATTTTCAGAGGCTGCATTGAATGAAGCCAAAGAAGTGGTTGCCTGATGCACTGCACCTGTAACTGCACCTAAAGCTGTAGCTGCTTCTTTTGTTTTTGCTGAAAAGTCATTAGTAGATTTAACAACATCTCCAATCTCACTCATCTGACCTACGGTTGTTGTAAGCTTCTGAAAACTTCCGCTTAGTTTAGTAAGATGGTCAGGAGTAAGTCCTGCATCTGCAAACATTTTCTCCAAAGATTTTAAAGGAGATTCTTCCATCACTTTTTGCTGACCCGGAAGATGTACTTCATGATCATCAAGAGCTGGATAATAAAGGTACAAAAGACCGTATACCAGGAATACTCCTGCTTCGGTAGACAAACCGATCCTTAACCACAAATCTGCATCTTCAGCGTGAAGGATTTTTCTTAATGCACCCCAAATAACTACTGCCGCAGCAATAGATACGAATACGTCTACGATCTTACCGACTTTAGGAGGAATTGCAGCTGCCATTGTACTAGATTTTAATTTTTATTTTGGTTTAAATAAGTGAATTATTGATTAAGAATGATTTTTATTCTGAGTCAATAATGGATATACAGAATCCGGATTTTGAAAATTGTTATTGAGATTATTTTTTCATGCTCGGAGCCTTATCGATCACACAACGAAAACCGATATACGATTTTGAAGTATCCTGATATTCAAATGCTCTTGTACTGGTTTGCAGATAAAAGCCCACATCTTTCCAGCTACCACCTCGTATTACTTTCCTTTTCATTAACGGAGGATCTGTATCTTTTGCATCATATCTAACATCAGGACTCATATCAGACATGAAATTATAAGCACTTTCATTGAAATAAGAACTTGTCCATTCGGCTACATTACCGGCCATATTATATAAACCGTAATCATTAGGCCAATAAGCATCTGCTCTAACAGTATAGAACCCACCATCTTCGGCATAGTTACCTCTTCCGGGCTTAAAATTGGCTAACAAACAACCTTTCTTATTTCTGATATAAGGACCACCCCAAGGATAGGGAGAACCTGTTCTGCCGCCACGTGCAGCATATTCCCACTCAGCTTCACTCGGTAATCTGAAATCACTTTCAACTGCGAATTTTTTTCTTTCCAATGCACTATTGAGATAATGTGTTCTCCAATGACAGAATGCAACTGCCTGTTTCCAGGTTACCCCAACAACGGGATAATTACCGAAAGATGGATGCGAGAAATATCTTTTGGTCATTGGTTCGTTATACGAATAAGAGAAATCTCTCATCCAAACCAACGTATCGGGATATACATGTTCATCTCTGCGGTCAATAAAATTCTTTCTGGCAACCCCTGTGTTTTCTCTTTTTGCAGCTTCATACAATCTGAATGTTTCCATTCTGTAGATGATCTTATCCGGATCGATATCTGCCTTTCCATATAATCTGTTATCGGGAGCCAATATTAGTTTGTTCCCTAATTTTTCAAGATTAGAGGCATCATATTTAATGGTACGTGCCTTCAGCCAATCAATCGCAATAGAAGAATCGCCACCGCTATTGGAAGCTCCGGCAGCAGATCTAAAATATCCTAATTCTTTCGCTGCCAATGAATCTCTTACCCACCAAACAAATTGTCGGTAATCGTTATTGGTGATTTCCGTAGCATCCATCCAGAAACCGGGTATGGACACCTGCCTGTTACGTGCAGTATAATTGTAGTTGATATCCTCATCACTAGGGCCCATATGAAAGGTTCCCGGTGGAATGTATACCATTCCATGAGGCTTGCCCATGCTTTGTTTTGCAGTTGGCGAAACACCACGCATTTGTCCATCATCAAGTGTATTTTTTGATTTGCTTTTCTTATTTAAAAAGCAGGAAGTCAAAGACAATACCATAAAGGACAATAAGATCAAATTAAAACGGTTCTTCATCGTAATAACTATTAACAGGTAATAACAAATATATGGTTAAAAGCGGTAGTTTTTTACCACAGATAAATTTGTTTACAGTAATTTTTTCTCAAGGGTAGAATTAAACGATATTCTTAAACTTTAAAATGTTGCTTCTGCCTTATTTTCAACGGCTGTGAGGGTAAATTCCACACAAAATAAGCAATCAGGTGTTACAAATTTGCAAAAGTTTTTTCAGTTCGAATATTGGCTCGTCACAAACATAATCCTTACAAAGGAAAAAACCTGAGTTTTCAGGCTTAAATTTCCCTTTAAGCAATGGAAATTGAGGCTGATCAGTTTGGGTAGACTGTATCAGCTTATTAGGCAAATACATGTTGATGACCGGAAACAGATGCGTTAAAGCATCTTTACCCGCAATCACAATTTCCTGCATCCCATTCACTATCAGCTGTAATACTGATGCCCAAACGCCAAAAGAGGTTGGATATTTTGTTATAGCCGAACTTAATGATCGTATATTTTTCTCCGCCAGCGCCTTCCATTCAGGTTCATCGAATATGATAGAGAGATATAACAGATTATTGACCATCACCGCATTCCCCGAAGGGGTTGCACCATCATATACTTCCTTTTTTCTTACAATAACATCAGTTTGATGCTGATGTGTATAGAAGAAATACCCACTTTCATTATCCATAAAATGATCGATCACAAGATGAGTGATCTCTTTTGCTTTGACCAGATAATCACTATTGCCCGTTATTTCCTGCAGATAGATATAGGCCTGTATCAGATTTGCATAATCGTCAAGAAAAGCAGGGATCTTCGCCTGCCCGTTTTTATAGGTATGATTCCAGCTATTGTCCGCTGCTTTCAAATTTCCTTCTACAAACTGCATGTTTTCAATTGCAAGCTGCCTGTATCTTTCAACACCCGTTGCTGCAAAAGCCTTGCTGCAAGCAATATTCATTAAGGCATTCCACCCCAACAAGATTTTATCATCCAGCTGCGGAGAGATCCGTTTGACCCTCTCTTCCATCAATTTCTTTCGCCATTGTTTGATCTTGCCGGTAAGATCTGCAAAATCAATCCTTTTTGTTGCAGCAAAGATTTCTATGGGATGTTGTAACCATAAAATATTGCTGTGTTCCCAGTTACCGCCCTCCTGCACATCGTACAGATCGCAAAACAATTCAGCGTCTTCCCTCAATAAAATTTCAATCTCCTTTTTGCTCCATATATAAAATTTGCCTTCCACCCCTTCACTGTCAGCATCCAAAGCGTTATAGAATCCTTTTTCGCTACTCAGCATTTCCCTTTCAATAAATTCCATGCAATGATGGATGGCATCTGCATACATTTCTATCTTAGTCAGCTGATATGCTTCGCATAAAACCCCGATCAGCAATGCATTATCGTACAGCATTTTTTCAAAGTGAGGAACAAGCCATTGATTGTCGGTACTGTATCGCGCAAAGCCGCCGCCCATCTGATCATATATACCTCCGCAGATCATTTTATCCAAACTAAGCAGCGCCTGCTTCAAAGCATTTTTCTCTTTTGTGAAATGATAATGCCTTAATAAAAATTGTATGGAAAATGTTTGCGGAAATTTAGGGGCCCTTCCAAAACCACCCCATTCTTCGTCCCCCTGTTGTAAAATATTTTCAGCAATGGTCTTTAAGCTTTCGGGAAGAAATATTGTTTCATTGGTTGTTTGTCCGGGCTTATCTATTCCGAATGCATTGGAGGATATCAAATGCTCGGTCAGATTTTCTGCCTGTGTTCTTATTTCATCCTTTTTTTCATGATAGGCTTTTTGAACAGAAAGCAACACATCTTTCCAGCACATTCTATTATGTGCAGCAACAGGAGGAAAATAAGTGCCTCCATAAAAAGGCTTACCCTCAGGAGTCAGGAATACATTCAATGGCCAACCGCCGCTACCTGTAATTGCCTGAACAGCATCCATATAAATATGATCCAGATCGGGACGTTCTTCTCTATCAATTTTTATATTGATAAAATAGGTGTTCATCAGTTGAGCTGTTGCTTCATCTTCAAAACTTTCTCTTTCCATTACATGGCACCAATGGCAGGCCGCATAACCGATGCTCACTAAAACAGGTTTGTTCTCATCCTTCGCTTTCTGCAATGCCAGTTCCCCCCATGGATACCAATCAACCGGGTTATGCGCATGTTGTAAAAGATAAGGGCTCGTTTCTTTGATCAGTCTGTTAGAATACATATGCTTTATAAAACGTAATATTTAAAAATAAGTTGTATAAAAAAGCCCCTTGAAAAATTCAAAGGGCTTACTATAAAATGATTCTTTTATTTTTTCTTGAGTGCCGCAGCCAGAAAAAGATCGAGCGCAGCAGCCATACTTGGCATTTGCGGTGCCGGTGCTTTGATCTCCAGTTTCAATCCGGCTTCTTCTAATGCTTTGGAAGTATTGCTTCCAAAAGAACCAACCACTGTTCCGTTTTGCTTGAATTTGGGAAAATTATCGAATAGACTCTTTACTCCGCTTGGTGTAAAAAAGCAGATTACATCAAAAGATTTTGCTTCCAGGATCTCTGCAATATCATTGCTGATGGTCCGGTACATAAATGCCAGTTGAAACTCGCATTTATTATTTTTCAGCCAACTCACAATATCATTATCCTGTTGATTCTCACTACAGATGTATAAAAATTTTTCGTTCTCTTTATGTTTATTGATCACATCGAACATGCTTTTATTGCTGCCATCGGCACCATAAAAAACTTTTCGTTTCCTGTACAGAATAAATTTCTGAAGATATAATGCAACTGCTTCGGTGATGCAGAAATATTTGGTATCCTGACTGATCGTTACTTTCATTTCGTCGCACATCCTAAAGAAATGGTCAATGGCATGACGACTCGTGAAGACCACCCCTGTATAGCTTATGATATCGATCTTTTGTTTCCTGAATTCCCTAGCGGGGATTCCCTCTATCTTAATAAAAGGATGAAACACCAATTCCAGATTGTACTTGCGCTCCAGATCGAAATACGGAGATTTTTCACTTTCCGGCCTTGCTTGAGAAATCAAAATCCGCTTTGACGCTTTAGCAGTTGCTGAATTTTTCGTTCCGGTTTTTGCCATGCGTTGGTACTGGTATTAGTCTGAATTAAATATAATTACCGATGTAATTGAAAAGTATTTTATAAATCAATAACAGTGGCAATACTTCTACGGCACAAAGGTATAGAAAAAAATGTAAGGCATTCACTTTCAAGTCTTGACGAATTGTCCCCAAGCTTATCAGATAACGGTACAGCAGTAATATGCCAACTAAAATAAGCGAGATGATTGTTGCTGTTTGAACAATGGCCGGCGAAGAGAAAGCCAGTATCAATAAAAACGGTATGAGAAAAATGCCGATGATCTTATTGATCATGAATACAATAAAAATATAGGTATTAGACGCAGTTTTCACATTAAATATCCAGCCTGCAAAACGCAAAAATAAAAACTTGACAGCATAAATCGCGCTTAATAATAATGAACAAAGTAAAAGCAATTCCCAGAAAGACATTGTTGAATACCCGGTATTTTCCGCGATCAATCCAATATAGATCCCCCCACTAATAAAGAATAATATATTCATCATCAATGAAGCAAGATTATCCTGTAACAATTGCTCTCTGGTTTGTCTTTGACGGAATGAGGTTTGAAAAGACAGTAAAAAAAGATTCTGAAAGTACTTAGGGAATACCAGTTTAATGAATGCCACTAAAAAGATCAAGCCGGTCAATAAATAGAATAGCTCATCTTTCCCTTGCGGCTCTTTTTCTTTACTGATCATGAAAACAAGTGGCTTATAGAAAGGCAGGTATGGAATTACCATGATCGAACGGTAAGTTGAGGTATCCTTTATTATTGTAGTTTCAATTGCTTTTGTAGCCGCTTTCCTGATGCTGTCTTGCCTGATCGAATCAAGTCGCAATGAATCCATTCGCACCAAAGAACCCACAGCAGAATCCTTCTGCAAAGCTGAATCTCTTATAACAATAACCCTTTTCTTTCTGACCGAATCATTCTTGACGGGTATTAATCTGCTTTTGGAAGAAAGTGTTTCCGTAACGGGATTGAGAAAAATATCCTTTGGCTCCGGAATAATATTTTCGGCTTTTCTTTTCGAAGCTGAATCAACCTGAGCAGTTGCAAGCAAACAAAAGAAGGAAGAAAGAAATATGATCACTAATTTTTTCAAGCCCGTAATTTGCGCAAAAATATCAAAGTGTATGCATCAATTTTTAAAAGATGCCCACAAACTCGTTTTATTTGTGCAATACTATAAGCTTACTTTTGTTTCAACTAATTATTATGGCAGGCATTTACATACATATTCCTTTCTGCAAGCAGGCTTGCCATTATTGTAATTTTCATTTTTCAACCTCCCAAAAGATGCTTCCTGAAATGCTGATCGCCATTTCAAAAGAAGCAGCACTCCGGAAAAATTATCTGCACCAGAATATCAATACCATTTATGTTGGCGGAGGAACACCTTCCTTACTATCTATTCATGACTTACAAGTCATGATGGATAAATTAAAATCACTTTTTACAATTGATGAAGATACAGAGATAACACTGGAAGCAAACCCCGATGATATTTCTGAAGAAAAGCTGATCGGCTGGAGATCAGCCGGCATCAACCGATTAAGTATGGGTATACAATCTTTCTTTAATGAAGACCTACAATGGATGAATAGGGCACATAACAAACAACAGGCTCTTGAAAGTTTAGGCTTAGCAAAAAAATATTTTAATAATATCACCATCGATCTAATCTACGGTTCACCCACATTAAGCGATGAACATTGGAAAGAAAATGTA
>CAIMKO010000227.1 GCA_903841915.1 uncultured Chitinophagaceae bacterium
TCCATCTCAATACGACATAAATGGGACAATGCAATTAATGGGTGGTCGTGAAAAAACAATTAAACGACTTAATGACCAATTCGAACTTGCATCAAAAGAGAATTTTCGTTACGGCTGGTTACAATATAATAACGATGTTGGGTTCTTTGTAGCACATCTATTTAATATCCTTGGCGATCCGGCAAAAAGTCAATACTGGTCAAGAGAAGTATACAAAGCAAATTATAGCGGAACTTCTACTTCAAATTCATCTTATGCTACTAACGATGAAGACCAGGGGCAAATGGGTTCGCTTGCTGCACTAATGGCAATGGGATTATTTCAAATGAAGGGAGGGTGCGAAATGAAACCAAGTTATGAACTTACTGCACCTATGTTTAATCGTATTGTAATTCATTTACAGCCCGATTGTTATAAAGCAAAAGACTTCATTATCACAGCAGGAACCGAGCCAGAAAAAAACTGTTATATCGAATCTGTAACCTTGAATGGCAAACCGCTAAAAAGTTTGTCTATCACTCAAGATGAAATCAGTACTGGTGTGCATTTAGACTTTAAACTTTCTTCAAAACAAAATAATAATTATGAAAAATAATTCCATCTTTTTATCAATATTTAAAAATGTATTAGGGTCTTATTTTTTTAGACTAATCGGAATTTTGTGTTTTTATTTAGCTTCTATCCTTCCCTTGCAGGCTCAGAAAAATGTAGCAACAACTAATACTCAAACAATAGCTGAAGCACCTGTTGATTTAGTTAACCCATTAATTGGTTCTGATAGATGTCGTAATTTTTTTATGACGCCAGCTGCTCGTCCTTTCGGTATGGTGAAATTGGCACCAGATACTGAGCTTTCAGGATATTATCATACAGGTTATCAAAATGCACAAACTAATATTTTCGGCTTCAGTCATATTCATGAATTCCAAATGGGGGGACTTGCTGTAATGCCAGTATCTGGTCAAATAATTCCAACACCTGGTCCTGAGCGTTGGAAATCATCATTTGATCCGTCTAATCAAACAGTGGCTCCCGGTTACCAAAAACTTCATTTAGACCGTTATGATATAGATGTTGAACTTACAGCAACAAAACGTGTTGGGTTGCATCGATATACTTTCCGCCGTGAAGATGATGCAGCCATATTAATTCCATTCACAGGAATATGGAATGAAGGCCGCATGTTTAATTGCGATGTTAAGCGTATTGGTATGGATACGCTTGTAGGAAGTATGATGATCGCTGATGCACGTCTCTCAACTGATTCTAAATTGGTTGTTCCAACTGAAGTGTTTTTTATGATAACAACAGATCGTCCATTTAAGTCACTAGATGGCTGGCGTACGCAAGAAATGCAAAGAAATCTTACAGGAATCAAAGGAGAAAACAGTGGTCTTATGTTGAACTTTGGCAAAGTTGCAGGAGGTACAATAGTGCAAATGAAAGTTGCAATTTCTTATTGTTCAGTTAAACAAGCTTTACTCAACTTAAATACTGAATCACCGAACTGGGATTTTGAATCAGTACGCAAATCGGCCCGAGAAGAATGGAATACACTTTTAAGTAGAATTGAAGTGGACGGAGTGCATGAAAGAAAAGTAAAATTTTATACAGATCTATGGCATTCGCTACTGGGAAGAGGAGTTTTTAGTGATGTGAATGGTCTTTATCCTGTTTATCGAAAAGGTAAATTCAGCATTATTAATAATGATATCAACGGACTATTCCCTATTTATGACAAAGAGGCTTATACCGAAATCAAATCATTGCCTTTAAACGATAAAGGTCAGCCACTTTTTGAAATGCATGTTTCTGATGCTTTCTGGTGGTCACAACAAAATTTGAATAGCATTTGGGGATTAGCATATCCTGATGTTTTAAGAGATTTTTGTAATTCATGGTTACGCTTTTATGACGACACCGGAATTTTACCATTGGGTGCAAGTGTTGGGCGTATTGATTTTATCATGTCGGGTCAACAAGCTGTGCCTTTATTTGGTAGAGCCATTCAGATGAATCTTCCAGGTGTTGATGCAGAACATGCTTATGAAGCGATGAATGCTACTATGCGAAGTGGAACGAATCGCTGGATGGGCGATGTAGATATTTATACTCGTTATGGAGGCTGGATGCCTGCAGATCTTGGAGAAAAGAAATGGTCAGTAACTCGCACAGTTGAGAATGGCTTGTGTGATTGGATGCTTAGTCAGGTTGCCGAAAAATTAGGACATAAAACAGAAGCTGATTATTACAATCGTCTAACCTTTGGCTGGAAAAAATTGTACAATGCCGAATCAGGCTGGCTTCAACCCCGGAATTCTGATAGCACATGGTATAAAACATTTACCCCTTTGGTTTATAACAGTGATGGTTTTCTGGAAAGCTACTCTGCAGTGTTGACCTGGTTCCCTGCTCAATATGATCTGGATGGGACCATGCAAGTAATGGGAGGAAGAGAAAAAACTATTCAACGTTTGAATGAACAATTCGAACTCGCATCTAAACAAAAATTCCGCAATGGCTGGTTGCAATATGAAAACAACACCGGGTTCTTTCATGCACATCTTTTCAATATGCTTGGTGATCCTGTAAAGAGTCAACATTGGGTTAGAGAAGTATATAATGCCAATTATAGTGCTATTACAGCATCTTCATCAGCCTATGCTAATAACGATGAAGATCAGGGGCAAATGGGATCGCTCGGCGCACTTCTATCAATGGGTTTATTCCAAATGAAAGGTGGTTGCGAAATCAATCCAAGTTACGAACTTACTGCACCCATGTTTAATCGTATCGTAATACATTTACAGCCCGATTGTTACAAAGCAAAAGACTTTGTGATCACTGCAGGACCAGACCCTGAGAAAAAAGAATATATCGAATCAGTCATACTAAATGGAAAGCCGCTTAAAAGTCTTTCTATCACTCAAGAAGAGATCAACAAAGGCGCAAATTTGAATTTTATACTTTCTTCCAAACCAAATTTTAAATGGGTAAAATAAGTGAAAGTATAAAAATAGAATATAACTAATCATTTATGCAAAAAGGAAAGATTGTATCATTCATATTGTTTATGTTTTTTGTAAACTTTATTCAAGTCAAGGCACAACAGGCATTCCCAAAATCGCTTTTTCAATTGCAACAGGATTTTATGGACTTGCGTTTTGGCATGTTTATTTGCATTGGAAGTCCAACATTTCAGGATGAAGATTGGGCTGATCCTAAAATGAGCCCTGCTATTTTTAATCCTTCAAAACTTGATTGCAATCAATGGGCAGAAGCGGCTATTTCTGCAGGAATGAAGTATGGTTGCCTTACTACCAAACATCATAGCGGCTTTTGTATCTGGGATACCAAAACCACTGACTACAATGTGATGAACAGCTCCTATAAACATGATATTGTAAAAGAATATGCTGATGCATTCCGTTCACACGGCTTAAAGGTTTGCTTGTATTATTCGGTACTCGATATTCATCATAACTTACGACCCGGATGGATCGAGACTAAAAAACATACCCAATTCGTAAAAGATCAATTGACCGAATTACTGACCAAATATGGCGAAATTTCGGAGTTGGTAATTGATGGTTGGGATGCATCTTGGTCACGAATTTCTTATGAAGATGTTGATTTTGAAGAGATCTATCAACTGATCAAGAAACTGCAACCCAATTGTCTGGTACTGGAACATAACGCAGCCAAATACCCGGCACAGGAAATGTTTTATACCGATGTAAAGCA
>CAIMKO010000228.1 GCA_903841915.1 uncultured Chitinophagaceae bacterium
TACAGAAGCAGGTTTAACGGACGGACACACGCAACAGTTACATAAAGTACTGGGCGTGCGTGACCTTACTTTCATGGGTATCGCGGCGATCATTGGTGCAGGTATCTTTTCTACCATTGGTACAGCGGCGTTTAACGGCGGACCGGGCATTGCATTCCTTTTCATCATTACGGCGGTTACCTGCGGATTCAGTGCATTGTGTTATGCTGAATTTGCGAGTCGCGTGCCTATTGCGGGCAGTGCCTATACTTATGCGTATGTAAGTTTCGGAGAAATAGTGGCATGGATCATTGGTTGGGCATTGATACTGGAATATGCGATCGGTAATATTGTGGTAGCCATTAGCTGGAGCGGATACTTTGATAATCTATTGCAAGGCTTAGGTATTCATCTTCCTTCATGGTTATTATCTGATCCCATCACTGCTTCCAAAAATTTTGATGAAGCCATCGCAGCGAGTAATGCACATCAGCATTTAACGGATGTGATGCAATATTCCATTGCTGCATGGAATGCGGCTCCCGTTTTTTTAGGCAAGCATGTATTCATTAATCTTCCTGCATTTGTTATTGTTGTATTGATAACAATACTTGCATACATCGGCATCAAAGAAAGTAAGAAGACAACCAACTTCATGGTGATCTTTAAAATTGTCGTGATCATATTGGTGATCGCCATCGGATTCTTTTATGTGAATACGGGCAACTGGCATCCCTTCATGCCCAATGGTTTTGGTGGCGTGCTGGCAGGTGTATCGGCTGTGTTCTATGCCTATATAGGATTTGATGCGATCTCTACCACCGCGGAAGAATGTAAGAACCCGCAACGCGATCTGCCAAGAGGCATGATCTACTCATTGATCATCTGTACGGTATTGTACATTTTAATAGCACTGGTATTAACCGGAATGGTAAAATATTCTGAACTGAAAGTAACAGATCCTTTGGCCTATGTGTTTGATAAATTGAATTTGCAGTGGATCGGTTATATCATTTCTATCAGTGCCGTTGTTGCAACAACCAGTGTGATGCTGGTGTTTCAGTTAGGTCAGCCCAGAATATGGATGAGTATGAGTCGTGATGGATTATTACCGAAAAAATTTGCAAAGATCCATCCCAAATATCATACGCCTGCATTTGCTACGGTGATCACCGGTTTCTTAGTGGGTGTGCCATCTTTAGTGATGCCCAGTAGTTTAATGACAGATCTAACCAGTATCGGAACACTGTTTGCATTTGTGTTGGTTTGCTTTGGTGTATTGGTGTTGCCACGATTGGAAAATACCACGCAGGGAAGATTCAAAGTGCCTTACATCAACGGTAAATATATTTTGCCTTTGATCGCTATTGCATTTATCTGGCTCTTTCATCAAAGACTGCAGGATGCATTCTCCAATTATTCAACAGAAGGTTATCAGGAGTTTTTGTTTATCATATTTTTAGTGATCACCGTAATCGTGTCCACACTTAGTTTTATCAGAAACTATTCATTGATACCCAATCTGGGTGCCTTGTGTTGTTTGTATCTGATGATCGAGATCCCTGCCATTAGTTGGTTATGGTTCTTTGTGTGGATGAGTTTGGGATTGATCATCTATTTTATTTACGGAAGAAAGAACAGTAAATTATTAAAGGATTCAGGCGCATGAAATACCAAATAGGTGACGAGATTTTAGTACTGCATAGTAATGAAGAAGGCAGGGTAGTGGAGATCATGAATGATAAGATGGTGATGATAGAAGTGCGGGGCGTAAAATTTCCGGCATACATGGATCAGATCGATTTTCCTTATTTCAAACGCTTTACCGAAAAGAAATTTGTAGAGAAGAAAAAAGAAAAGGTCTTTGTTGATAATATTCCCAAAGAGAAACCAAGACCCAGCGAGATCAAAGTAGCTGATGGTGTTTGGTTGTCTTTTATCCCGAAATTTTCACTGGATGAATTCAATGATGAAGTGGTGGATCTGTTGAAGATCCATTTGATCAATCGTACCGATAAAAATTATGCATTTCATTATGCGCAGAAATTTACGAATGAAAGTGATTTTGAGCTGAATGCAGAGATCCTGTCCTTCCATGATTTTTATCTGCATGATATTTCTTTTGCTTCGGTGAATGACAGTCCCTCTTTTCATTTCGATTTCAGTTTACTGAACCCCGAAAAAAAGAAAGCGCCTCATTTTGAAACATCGCTCAAACTAAAGCCCAAACAGGTCTTTCAGCGTATCGAGGAAATGAAACAAAAGAATGAACCTACCATTCCTTATAAACTCTTTGATGTGTATCCTGATAAAATGGATGATGATAAATTCGAATTAACAGGACTCGCTGCTAAGGGGTATAAAGTATATGAAGCCAATAAGATCCGTCAGAATTTAGAACCGGCCCGAACAGTGGTGGATCTGCATATGGAAAAGCTTTCGGACAACTGGAAGCACATGAGTAATTTTGAGATCCTGTCCATGCAGTTGGATGAATTTGAAAAATGGTATCATCTGGCGGTGGCACATCATCAGGTTTCGCTGATCATCATTCATGGTGTGGGTAGCGGGAAATTGCGGGATGAGATCCATGATATTTTAAAGACAAGAAAAGAAGTGAAGACCTTCATCAATCAATATGATGCACGTTTTGGTTATGGTGCAACAGAGATATTTTTTCAGTATTAAGTTTTTGTATGGATGGCCAAATTTTCTGCAGATAAGATCATCGTGATATTTACGGTTGTTTCGGCCGCATTGCTTCAATTGATAGATACCTCGATCGTCAATGTTTCCCTTACGCAAATGATGGGTAACCTGGGTGCTACATTCGAAGAGATCGGATGGGTGATCACGGGTTATGCAGTATCGAATGTGATAATGATCACGCTTTCGGGTTGGATGAGCGGAAGGTTTGGACGCAAATACTATTTCGCGGGCAGTATCATTCTTTTCACGATCGCTTCTGTGCTTTGCGGTATGTCTAACAATGTTTGGGAGTTGGTTGCATTCAGGGTATTGCAGGGCATTGGTGGTGGCGGTTTGTTATCTACTGCTCAAGCCATTTTAATTGAAACATTTCCGAAAGAAGAACTGGGATTGGCCAATGCTATTTATGGGGTTGGAGTCATTGTTGGTCCGGCTATCGGCCCTACACTGGGCGGTTTTATCACGGATAATATGTCATGGCAATGGATCTTCTTTATCAATATCCCATTTGGTATACTTGCAACTATTTTAACATTGATGTATGTGAAAGAGCCCATGATGAAAGCGAAGTCAGTCAAAATGGACTGGCTGGCATTGGGACTCTTGATAGCAGCTATCGGCAGCTTACAGATCGTGTTGGAAAAGGGGCAGAGTGAGGATTGGTTCGAAACAAGGTATATCACCGTTTTAGCTGCGGTGGCTTTGGTAACAGGACTATTTTTTGTGTATCGGGAGTTGGTGAAAAAAGATCCAATGGTCAATCTTCGGTTATTCAATAACCGATCTTTTGCAACAGGTACCTTATTCAACTTTGTGCTGGGTTTTGGTTTATATGGAACCACATTGGTGATACCCATATTTTGTCAGGGGCTTTTAGGATTTACGGCATTGCAAACCGGATGGCTGATGCTGCCCGGAAGTCTAGCCACCGCAGTGATGATGCCTGTTGTAGGGATCCTATTAAAACGAAAGCTGGTACATCCTGCTGTGTATGCAGGTTTGGGTCTATTATTATTTTTTGTTTTCAGTTACAGTATGGGAATGCTGAATACACAGATTGGGGAGCATGATTTCTTCTGGCCATTGATCATTAGAGGGTTTGCTATGGGATTGATCTTTATTCCGCTCACTACCATATCCCTATCCAATTTAGAAGGTACTGAAATACCGCAGGGTACTGCTTTAAGTAATATGGTGCGACAGTTGGGAGGCAGTATCGGCATTGCATTGATCACTACTTATATCAGTGTAGATACTACCAAACATTATTCTCATCTGTCTGAAAATATTACGGCTACAGATCCTGCCACTCAGGAAAGGCTGAAGATGCTGACCAATGCTTTTGTAAGTAAAGGATTTGATCTGCAATCTGCCACTGCAAATGCGTATGGACTGATCTCAAGAACGATATTCGGACAGGCAACTTTTTTAACGTATAAAGATCTGTTCACTTATCTGGGTTTATTCTTTTTATTGCTGATACCTTTGTTGGTACTATTTAGGAATAAAAAGAAAGCTGTTGTGTTGGATGAATCAGAGATGGATTGGAATATCGAATAATTTCAAGCTAATGCATATTGTATGAATCATATTTTAATGGCATTGGATTTCAGTGCGTTTTCTCCCGAAGTGGAAAAAGTA
>CAIMKO010000229.1 GCA_903841915.1 uncultured Chitinophagaceae bacterium
AAGTTGCTGTAAATTTTGGTGATAAAAAATCTTTTGTAACCGGCGGCACGCTTGATAGTGCCATCATTCCATCCAAGCGCATTCGTTATTTAAGTGAGATAAGTGAGAGCAACAGAAATTATGATCTGCTGGTAAAGGAGCAATCGACTATTGCATCTAAATTGTATCAGTTGAATGGAACTTTATCGATCCTCCGAAACAAAAATGAGAATGCTTCTTTGATCGATGCCATTCAGAAAGAAATCAATTTCTATACAGAACAGTTAACACCTGTTGCAAAAAAATTGATCAGTAACTGGCCCGAAAAGGTAAAAGCTTATCAGCAGGATTTTTATCAATATAAAGTGCGTGATAAGATCATTCAGCAGGAAATGTTCCGTACCAGTTTATCGGGCACTAGAATTTCAAAAGTCGTATTACCAAAATATAAGGATTGGGGTGATATTTTGGCCTGGCAGGCACAGGAAAACGTACCCGGACACTTTCCATTTACTTCCGGTGTGTTTCCTTTAAAACGTGAGGGGGAAGATCCTACCAGAATGTTTGCCGGTGAGGGTGGTCCGGAGAGAACGAATAAACGTTTCCATTATGTTTCTGTTGGACAGCCTGCGATCCGTCTCAGCACTGCATTTGACAGTGTTACACTGTATGGTGAAGATCCTGATGAGCGTCCCGATATTTTTGGTAAAGTAGGAAATAGCGGGGTAAGCATTGCAACAGTTGACGATGCCAAAAAATTATACAGTGGTTTTGATCTCTGCGATCCTAAAACCTCGGTAAGTATGACCATTAATGGTCCTGCTCCCATTATTCTTGCATTCTTTATGAATGCGGCGATTGATCAATTGTGTGAAAAGTATATAACAGAACAGGGACTATGGACAATGCTCGAGGATATTAGCAGAAAAAAATTTAAAACATCGCGCAAACCTCTTTATTACAATCCGTCTACACCGGAGAGATTACCGGAAGGCAACGATGGCTTAGGATTGAAATTATTGGGTTTAAGCGGCGATGAAGTGTTGCCGAAAGAAGTATATGAAAAATTAAAAGCACAAGCTTTAGCGCAGGTGCGGGGAACCGTGCAGGCCGATATTTTAAAAGAAGATCAGGCACAGAACACATGTATCTTCTCAACAGAGTTTGCATTAAAATTAATGGGTGATGTACAGCAATATTTTATCGATAATAGTGTCCGCAATTTTTACAGTGTAAGCATCAGCGGGTATCATATTGCAGAGGCAGGTGCTAATCCCATCACACAGCTGGCTTTCACTTTGTCCAACGGATTTACTTATGTTGAATATTATTTGAGCAGAGGAATGAGCATTGATGATTTTGCGGGTAACCTGTCTTTTTTCTTTAGCAACGGCATGGATCCTGAGTATAGTGTTATTGGTCGTGTGGCAAGAAGGATCTGGGCAAAAGCAATGCGATATAAATACAAAGCCAATAAGCGCAGCCAAATGTTGAAATATCATATTCAAACAAGTGGCCGTTCGTTGCATGCGCAGGAAATTGATTTCAATGATATCAGAACAACACTACAGGCATTGTATGCCATTTATGATAATTGCAATTCACTGCATACCAATGCGTATGATGAGGCTATTACCACACCAACTGAAGAAAGTGTAAGGAGAGCCATGGCCATTCAGTTGATCATTAATCGTGAACTGGGTAGTGCTATAACGGAAAATTTTATTCAGGGCTCTTTTATTATCGAAGAATTGACGGATCTTGTTGAAGAGGCTGTGCTGGTTGAGTTTGACCGCATCAATGAACGCGGCGGTGTTTTGGGAGCTATGGAAAGAATGTATCAACGAAATAAGATCCAGGAAGAAAGCCTGTATTATGAAACATTGAAACATACCGGTGACTTACCGATAGTTGGAGTAAATACTTTTTTGAATAAAAAAGGCAGCCCTACCATATTGCCAACAGAAGTGATCCGTTCCACCAAAGAAGAAAAAGAACTGCAAGTGGAAAACCTGCATGAATTTTGGAAACGCAATGAATATCGGTCAGCAGCAATGCTGGAAAAGTTAAAGGAAGTTGCTATAAGCAACGGGAACTTATTTGAGGCATTAATGGAAACGGTAAAATATTGTTCGCTCGGACAGATCACTCATGCTTTATATGAAGTTGGCGGGCAATACAGAAGAAACATGTAATTTCAGCCCCTATAATTTTTTGTAATGAAGTGTAAAATATTTTTATTGGCAGTTGCAGTAATATGCTTTTCAGATATCTACAGCCAGAATAGAAAAATTGATACCACTATAGTGATCGGTAAAGCTGGTTACAAAGTTTCATGTAACAATAAAGCAGCCGATAAAAATCTCCTTTCAATAAAGCCGATCGGTTTTGAAGGTGGTTCTCGAGAAGCCCAATTTTATGTGAAGGGTAAAGTGATGAGAACAGAAGTAGAAGATTTTAATAATGATGGTTTCCCGGATCTTGTAATTTTCACTACAGGCGGCGATCAAATCGGTGATTATGTAAATGTTGTGTATGTATATGCTATCGCTTCTGCCGAAAACAAATCATTTGTACCTATCTATTTTCCCGACATACTGGATGATCCCAAATTGAGGATCGGTTATAAAGGTCATGATGAATTTTCATTAATGGAAGGAACACTGATGAGAAA
>CAIMKO010000230.1 GCA_903841915.1 uncultured Chitinophagaceae bacterium
GTACGTTTCATAACAACAAGCTTTTTGTAATTTCAAAACTAACAGAAATTAGTTAGCTATGCAACTAATTTCAATCGAAGTTAAAATAAAATCTGTTCTGCCAAAATTAAGCAAGCTTAAAAGCATCAACTTTTTGAAAATTTAATATCACTCTTGTTTGTAATTGTCTTTTTTGATCGGTTATTAATATTTTGGAAAACTCTTCAAAAATTTTCTTTTTGAAAGAACTTAAAACCTATATTCAAACATTAAAACAAACTTGCCGTATGGGAGATTTTCAGATCAAAAAACAAACAAAGCAATATGATGCGATCATTGTGGGTTCGGGTGCCGGTGGTGGAATGGCTGCTTATGTATTAGCCAATGCCGGATTGAAAGTTTGTTTGATAGAAGCGGGACCTAATTTTGATCCTGCTAAAAATTCTGCTCAATTTAAGAATCCATGGGAGTCCCCGCGACGCGGTGCCAGTACTAAGTTTCGCCCATTTGGTGATTTCGACGGATGTTATTGGGGCTGGGATATTGAGGGCGAACCTTATACCCAAAGTGGTACAACAAAATGGGATTGGTGGCGCGCCAGAATGCTGGGAGGTAGAACCAACCATTGGGGAAGGATCTCTTTGCGCTTTGGTCCGAAAGATTTTAAAGGGAAAAGTATTGATGGCCTTGGGGATGACTGGCCCATCGGTTATGAAGATGTAAAACCATATTACGATAAGATCGATCAACTGATCGGCATATTTGGGACCAATGAAGGATTGCCAAATGATCCGGACGGATTCTTTCTTCCGCCGCCGAAACCGAGACTACATGAACTATTTATAAAGAGAGCAGCAACGAATATCGGTATCCCGGTTATTCCTTCCCGGTTATCCATTCTAACGAAACAACTGCCCAACAATAAAGACAGAAACTGTGTGTTCTGTGGGCAGTGCGGCAGAAGTTGTAAACTGTATGGTGATTTTTCTTCTTCCTCTGTATTAATAAAACCAGCACTGGCAACAGGAAATGTCGATCTCATAACCAATGCTATGGCACGCGAAGTGTTAACGAATCGGGATGGCTTAGCAACAGGTATTTCTTATGTGAGTAAAGATGATATGCAGGAGTATCAGGTGTTTGGTAAAACCGTGATCCTTGCTGCTAGTGCTTGTGAGAGTGCAAGACTAATGTTGAATTCAAAATCACCCCGTTATCCGAATGGTATCGCTAATTCAAGCGGTGTGCTGGGAAAATATCTACACGATTCAACCGGAGCTGATATGGGTGGTATTATCCCTGAACTTTTTGATCGCAAAAGATATAATGAGGATGGTGTAGGAGGGATGCATGTGTATACACCCTGGTGGTTGGACAATAAGAAATTAGATTTCCCCCGCGGATATCATATCGAATATGGCGGTGGATTTGGAATGCCTTTATATGGATTTCAATGGGGTATTGAAAAACTGAACGGTACTTATAAAGTTAAAGATAAACAAAAAGAGGCCGGTGGTTATGGTACTTCCCTGAAAGAGGACTATCGTTATTTCTTTGGGGCGCATGTGGGCATGGCAGGCCGAGGTGAGGGTATTGCCAGAGAAGACAGTTATTGTGAAATTGACCCGAACGTGGTTGATAAATTTGGTATTCCTGTCCTGCGTTTCCATACTTCATGGAGTGATTATGAGATCAAGCAAGCGAAACATATGAAAGAGACTTTCAAAGAGATCCTGCATAGTATGGGAGCCGTTGTTACCTGGGGCGGGGATGATGGTCCGCAAAACAATTATGGTTTGCATAATCCCGGTAATATCATACATGAAGCAGGCACAGTAAGAATGGGTAATGATCCTAAAAGATCCGTATTGAATAAATGGAGTCAAGCACATGACTGTAAGAATTTATTCTGTGTGGATGGCGGGCAATTTGTTTCACAAGCTGATAAAAATATCACTTGGACAATATTGGCATTGGCCATGCGTGCCAGTGAACATATTGTTGATGAATTAAAAAAACAAAATTTATAATCCTTTATTTAAAATAGTTTGTATGGACAGAAGAAAATCCATTAAAGCATTATTGATCGGAACAGCTGCAAGCGGTGTTTTTATTGAAGCCTGTAAGAACAGTGACAAGCGAGTAACAAAAGAAACCAGCTTGACCATGTTCACCGGTGCAGAGAGAATGCAGGAAGAGAATGATCACTATAAAAAAGTTGCGGCAGATAAATTCTTTGATCAACATGAACTGACAACTATCACTGTGCTGGCTGATATCATCATTCCGAAAGATGCGGTTAGCGGCAGTGCTTCTGATGCCGGTGTTACTGACTTTATTGAATTTATTGTGAAAGATATTCCATCACATCAAACACCCATGCGCGGCGGATTACGCTGGTTAGATATGCAATGTTTAAAACGTTTTGAAAAAACATTTAAAGACTGCAGTAGCAAACAACAGATAGAAATAGTGGATGAGATTGCCTACCCTCAAAAAGCAAAACCTGACATGCAGCAAGGTGTTGCTTTCTTTAATCTAATGCGTAACCTGACTTCTACAGGTTTTTATACTTCTGAAATAGGCGTTAAAGATGTGGGTTATATGGGCAATACTCCTAACCAATGGAATGGCGTACCTGATGATGTATTGAAACAATAAGGATTAAGTTACAGCGAAAAAGAATTAAAAGAATGCGTGAGTTTTGATAAGGGGTAGAGGCGAATAGTCCATAGACAATGGTCAATAGACTATCGACCAACTAACTTACTCCGCTTCCTTCGTCCACTTTCGTATCAGGATTTATAAAATGAAGTTTACCGCTTTTATCTTCAGCCATTAAGATCATGCCGTTGCTTTCAATACCACGCATTTTTCTTGGTGCCAGGTTTACAACAACGGTCACCTGTTTTCCAACAATATCTTCAGGTTTAAAATGTAGGGCAATACCGCTAACAATAGTTCTTGTCTCAAAACCTAAGTCCACAGATAGTTTTAGCAGCTTATCAGCTTTTTCTACTTTTTCAGCAGCAACAATAGTTCCTACACGCAGATCGATCTTAGCGAAATCATCAAACACGATCTCGGGTTTAACAGGCGCTGTTTCTGATTGTTTTTCTTCCACTTTTACTTCTTCTTTAGTTTTTAAACTTTTAGCTTTTAGTTTTTCTAACTGCAATGTGATTTCTTCATCCTCGATCTTTCTAAACAGTAATTCCGGCGCACGTAAATTATATCCGACACTGAGTAATTTTATTTTTCCTGCATTACTCCATTCTAAGATCTTATCAGTCACTTTCATCAAACGCAATAATTTCTTTGCAGTAAAGGGCAAAAAGGGATTGATAAGTATTGTAAGATTTGCAGTTAACTGCAGGCAAATATGCAGACAATTATCAATAAGCTTTTGATTGTCGGGGTTCTCAGTAATGGTCTTCGCGAGGATCCATGGCTCTTTTTTCTGCATGTATTGATTGCCTTTTCGGGCCAGATCAATTACTTCAAAAAGGGCCTCCCTGAATTTATATTCTTCGAGTAAACGCTCAACGCTTAATGCAGAACGCTGAATGCTTTCGATCAGATCCTTATCATTATCATCGATCAATTCATTATGGAATACCGGAACTTTTCCATTACATAATTTATGCATCAGCACAAAGGTCCTGTTCACGAAATTGCCGAAGATGCTTACCAATTCGCTGTTATTGGCATCCTGAAAACCTTTCCATGTAAACTCACTGTCTTTTGTTTCAGGTGCGATCTGTGTTAAATAATAACGCAGCACGTCGGCCATGCTCTCGCCACCATTCTCTTTTTTGATCCAGTCGTCAATGTATTCATCCATCTCAATGCTCCATCCTCTGCTCGTACTCATTTTATCACCTTCCAGATTCATGAATTCATTTGCCGGAACATTGGTTGGTAAAATGTCGCCATACAGTTTCAGCATCACCGGAAAAATGATGCAATGAAAAACAATATTATCCTTACCGATAAAATGAACAAGTTTGGTTTCTTTATTATTCCAGTAAGGTTTCCAGTCCTTATCATTATTCAAAGCCCATTGTTTGGTAGCAGAAATATATCCTATCGGGGCATCAAACCAAACATATAAAACTTTCCCGGCCCCCCCACCCCCCGAAGGGGGGATTGAAGAACGTTTATTAATTTCTTTCTCGTTTATTTTTTGAACAATTTTGTTCAATACATTTTCAGCATCAAATAATACAGCATTATTTGTAAATCTAATTACTTCAAAACCCAGTTTATTTAATTCTTTCGTACGTTCTTCATCACTGATAATATTATCGGGTAATTGATGAATAATTCCATCAACTTCTATTATTAATTTTAGCGATATGCAAACAAAATCAGCAATAAAACCACCAATGATATGCTGTTTTCTGAATTTGTATCCTTCTAATTTTTTACCTCTTAATAATTCCCATAAAACTATTTCAGCCTCGGTGGGATTGGTTCTCATTTCTTTTACGAAATCTTTTAGTAATCCATAAAGAGAAGGATCTGCAGTTTGATATTTATAATCAATCTCAGAATCATCAGTGTCTGAAGTCCCTCCTTTGGAGGGATTTAGGGAGGCCGGAACTTTCACTCCCCAATCCAAATCTCTTGTTACGGCACGTGGCTGCAAACCTCCGTCTATCCAGCTTTTGCACTGACCCAATACCGTGGTTCTCCAGTCATCTTTATGTTCTTTCAATATCCATTCACGCAAAAAATCTTCATGCTTATTCAGTGGCAGATACCAGTGTTTGGTTAATTTTTTTATGGGGACATTGCCACTTAATGTAGAAACGGGATTGATCAATTCATCCGGACTTAAACTCTTACCGCATCTTTCGCATTGATCTCCATAGGCACTATCGTATCCGCAATTGGGGCAAGTGCCTTTGATGAATCTGTCAGCTAAAAAAGTATTCGTTGCTTCATCGAAATATTGTTCTGTTTCTTTTATTTCCAGATCACCTTGATCATTCAGTACTGTAAAAAATTCCTGCGCGGTTTCATGATGCAAAGGGGAGGAAGTACGGTGATAAATATCAAAACTGATACCCAGGTCCTTGAAATTCTGTTCAATGATCGGGTGGTATTTGTCAATGATGGCTTGAGCGGTCGTTCCTTCTTTCATCGCCTGAATGGGGATAGCAGTGCCATGTTCATCACTGCCGCATACATACACAACATCGCGTTTTTGCGCACGCAAGTAACGCACATAAATATCAGCCGGAATATAGGCTCCTGCCAGATGCCCGATATGTTTTAATCCATTGGCATAAGGTAGGGCAGATGTGATCAAATATCTTTTTGGGGTCGTCATTATTATTTACTGAGCTTTTGTTCTATAATTAAACTTCTTTGCTTCGCACACTTAAACTGTTGAATAGAGCAGGGCAAAGAAGTGCTGCAAAAGTAAGTAAATAGCCGCAGAGGTTTTTTTTCAATTAAATTAGAGGTTAACTTTATTGATAGTTAACAGCTAAATGAAATTCCTTCCCGCTTTTGTTTTTGTAAGTATATTCTTTTTTGGAGATGAGATCATTCATGCTCAAAACATCAGCACTTTTGCGGGAAATGGTTACTCTGCTTCAATTCTAGGGCAGATCGGTGACGGAGGATTGGCTGTCAATGCCAATATCGTAGGTCCAACTTCCGTTGCTTTTGACAGTAAAGGAAATCTCTATATCGCCAGCGTGAACATGATAAGAAAAGTTGCTGCATCAACCAATATAATTTCAACGATTGCCGGAACGGGCGTTTATGGTTCAAGCGGTGATGGCGGCTTTGCTGTAAATGCAAGTTTGGGATATGTTTATATGTTATGTGTTGATGCACAGGATAATATTTACTTTACTGAAAATGGCGGGCACAGGATCAGGAAGATAAATCAGGGAGGTATCATTACTACAGTGGCAGGTACCGGCGGTCGAGGATTTTCAGGGGATGCTGCATTGGCTATTAATGCAAGTATCAGTGCACCGAGAGGAATATGTATTGATGATAAGGGTAATATTTATTTCTGCGATTCTGATAATTCACGCATTAGAAAAATTGATGCGGTAACAGGTATTATCAGTAGCATCAGTGGTAATGGCGCTGTCACATCAAGCGGTGATGGCGGACAAGCTATCAATGCCGGAACACCTTATCCTGTTGATGTGAAATTCGACAAAAAAGGCGCATTGCTTTTTACCGAAGTGAGTATCGGCAACAGTTGCAGATTAAGGAAAATAGATTTGCTGAGTGGTGTGATCAGTACATTGGCAGGCAATGATAAAAATGTTTACAGCGGTGATGGTGGTTTGGCTGGCAATGCATGTCTATTTGATCCCACCGGTATTTGCATAGACAACAATAACAATATTTATATTTCCGAATTTGATGATTCGCGTATCAGAAAAATAGATGCGGCAGCAGGCATTATATCAACCGTTGCAGGCAATGGCAGCAATGGGTTCAGCGGCGATAATGGCCTTGCAACGAGTGCCTCATTATATGGTCCAGTTGGATTGTGTTTTGACGGTGCTTCCAATTTATTTATCTCAGATTTCAAAAATAACAGAATAAGAAAGATCGGTCAATTGATTCCAAGCATTTGCGCTCCTGATGTAACCATCAGCACTGCATCTGCTTCTGTTTGTAAAGGCACTGATGTTTCTTTTTCAGCATTTGTTGTGAATGGTGGAAATGCGGCAACCTATCAATGGTTCATAAATGGCAATAAGGTGTATTCCGGCGGACAGGTTTTTTCAACCAAAGTTTTGAATGATAAAGATGTGATCAACTGTATCTATTCAAGTACAGCAGGTTGTGTTGTTACTGTGCCATCAAATAACAGTATCACCATGAATGTTCATGCACTTCCTGTGATCAATCTTGCAAAGGATACCGTTGTTTATTTGGGAAATAAACTTATGCTTAATGCAACTGTGATCTCAGCGGATACTGTTACTTATTTGTGGACACCTAATGTTTGGCTAGATAGCGATACTTTACTTAATCCAATTGCTTCTCCGCAAACAAATATCAGTTACCAACTTCAGGTGAATTCTTCCGGCAATTGTTCATCTTCTGCATCTATCAATGTGTTGTTGTTAAACATCAAAATACCCAATGCATTTTCGCCTAATGGCGATAATATCAATGACAAGTGGATCATCGATGGATTGATAGATTATAAAAACTGCAGTGTTGAAGTGTTTAATCGAAGCGGCCAAATTGTTTTTCATTCCATCGGCTACAATCAGCCATGGGATGGAACCCGCAACGGAAAACCATTACCCATCGGAACCTATTATTATTTTATCGATCCTAAAAACGGCATTCCGTCATTCTCCGGTGCTATCACCATTTTAAGATAATTTTTTATTGACTGCTTTTGTTCTTTGTGCATCTTTCCTTGCATTGCACGCTTTAACTATAGCATATCAGGGAGCGGGAATATTGCGAACTGCTAAAACGCATATGAAGCAGAATTTTATCAGGAACTTAAATTGCTTTTGCTTACAAATTCGTTCAAATAGATCTTTATCAATACAATAAAATAGGTGATGAGCAGTGGGCCAAATATCAGTCCCATGAATCCAAATAATTCCAGTCCTACAATTACGCCCAACACGGTAATCATTGGATGAATATTGCCTATCTTTTTTAACAATCCAAATCTTGAAATATAATCAACATTCCCTGTGATCAGGATACTATACAATGCGATCCCGGTTGCATTAAATGTTTGACCGATTGAATACATATAAATGGTCAATGGTACCCAAACGATCATGATGCCTACAAACGGGAAGAAAGCAACAATGCCGGTAATAAATCCCAATAGACCCCAGTCCTTAACGCCAAAGATCAAATAACCCACTGTGGCAACAATACCGTGTATGATAGAAATGATAGGAATGCCCAATGCATTTGCAGTTACCATTCTTTTTGTTTCATTGGCAAGGATATCTATGTTTTCAGGTTTCAAAGGAATGATATTGCCCAGGTATTTTTCGATCATTTTTCCGCTGCTTAATAAATAATACATTAAAAAAAACATCATCAACAGGTTTGCTATGATATTGGCGGTACTGTTCAAAAATGAAGGGGCATAGGTAAAGGCTTTCTTTATAATGGATTCGCTGTTAGCGGCAGTAAACAATTCCTGTCCAACAAAAGTCTCTATCTTTTTCGAAAAGATATCTAAGCCGATCATCACTTCCTGTTGTTTGCTGGCCAGTGTGCTAATTTTAGGCGATATCATTCTCACAGAAAAATAAA
>CAIMKO010000231.1 GCA_903841915.1 uncultured Chitinophagaceae bacterium
GGCTTTAATGAAAAGATGCAGCAACAGAATGTGGTGAATCAGAATAAATGGTTTTATCAAACGGTGAGGATATTCTTTGAATAAAATGGGAAAAACTAAAAACTAAAGAAAGAAAAACTAAAGGGGGAACTGTTGATTAGTTGATAGGTTAATAGGTTGATATGTAAAGCATCCTACCTTTAAAAATCCGTAGGATTTTCCTCTGTGCTCTCAGACTTCAGATTGAGAAAAAAATGATGCCTGTATAAAGAGTTTTCCCTGCGACTCTGCGCCTCTGCGTGAAAAAAGAAAAACTCCTAATTCCCTTATGATTGGGAGCGACACAACTAAGTTTAACAGAATTACCCAAGCTCGAAACATCATTCTTTTCTTCATTTAATTATTTGCAAGTATTTTCGCAGTTCTGTGAATGAATCAATAATCTTAAATCGTATAGAATTATGGCATATGATGTAATTGTTTTAGGGAGTGGCCCGGGCGGATATCCTGCGGCAATACGTGCATCTCAATTGGGATTTAAAGTAGCGATCATTGAGAAAGAAAGTCTGGGTGGTGTTTGTTTGAACTGGGGTTGTATACCAACCAAAGCGCTTATAAAAAGTGCCAATGTGTTCGAATATGTGAAGCATAGTGCCAATTATGGTATCAATGCAGCAGGAGAAGCTGATTTTGGTGCAGTGATCAAAAGAAGTAGAGGTGTGGCTGATAAAATGAGCAAAGGTGTTCAGTTTCTGATGCGTAAGAATAAGATCGATGTGATCATGGGTTACGGCAAGATCGCCGGAAAAGGTAAAGTAGAAGTAACTGCAGCAGATGGCAGTAAACAAATAGTAGAAGCCAAAAATATAGTGATCGCAACAGGTGGACGTGCGAAACAATTACCCAACCTTCCTATAGATGGTAAAAAGATCATCGGTTACAGAGAAGCCATGGTATTGCCGCAACAACCCAAGAGCATGATCATTGTGGGTAGTGGTGCGATAGGTGTAGAGTTCGCTTATGTATACAGCAGTCTGGGTACAAAAGTGACCATTGTGGAATTCCTGCCGCGCATTGTACCGGTAGAAGATGAAGACATATCAAAAGAACTGGAAAAGCAATACAAGAAAAGCGGTATCGATATTTTGACCAATGCATCTGTTGAATCAGTAGAAGCAAATGGTGAAGGCATTAAAGCAAAAGTAAAAACACAAACAGGCGAAATATTCTTAGAAGCTGATATCGTATTAAGTGCTGTTGGTGTGGTTGCCAATATTGAAAATATCGGTCTGGAAGAA
The DNA here is from genome assembly GCA_903841915.1 of uncultured Chitinophagaceae bacterium. GTDB lineage: Bacteria > Bacteroidota > Bacteroidia > Chitinophagales > Chitinophagaceae > CAIQDX01. The sequence goes on from CAIMKO010000231.1 coordinate 1,278, forward strand.
AACGGAATTAAAACAGAGAAAGGAAAGATCGTGGTGGATAAATATCAGCAAACATCTGTTGCAGGAATTTATGCAATTGGTGATTGTAGTCCCGGTCAGGCATTAGCGCATGTGGCTGCCAAAGAAGGCATCAATGCTGCCGAACATATCGGTTACAACGAAAAGAAATATAATCATCTACCTGAACCATTGGATTATAATAATATCCCGGGTTGTACTTATTGTACACCGGAAATTGCCAGTGTGGGTTACACAGAGAAAGCTGCAAAAGAAGCAGGCTATGAATTGAAGATCGGTAAGTTCCCATTCATGGCGAGCGGTAAAGCAAGTGCTGCAGGTGCAACTGAAGGTTTTGTAAAAGTGATCTATGATGCAAAATACGGTGAGTTCTTAGGCTGTCATATGATCGGTGCCAATGTTACTGAAATGGTGGCTGAAGCGGTTGTAGCGCGTAAATTGGAAACAACGGCACATGAGATATTGAATGCAGTACA
>CAIMKO010000232.1 GCA_903841915.1 uncultured Chitinophagaceae bacterium
AGTTGAATTAACCGGCGAGGTTGAGAAAGTGGATGCAGACAGCCTTTCAGCTACTGTTATCTTAAAAACAGCTATTCCCGGCACATCAGTTTCCTGCAGATTAAAAACAAAACAAGATGCTGTGATCGGAACAACCATTTCAGTAAAAGGAATATTAACAGGCTTTATTGCGGATCAGGTGCAGTTGAGTGAAGCTATCATTACCAATAATGCTGTGTCTGGGCAAGCAAAAGCTGATGCGCCGAAAGACAGTATTACAATTACCGTCAAAGATTCGGTAAAGAAGACAGTTACCGCAGTTGAGAAACCTGTGGAAGCAAAAATTTATAGTACCAATAAAGCTTCTATCCGTTTCTTTTCGCATACACCCGAAGAAGATATTGAAGCAACCAACAGTCAGGTGATCAGTAAACTGAATGATCAAAGTGGGCAGTTGAGTTTTGCAGCGCTTATCAAAGGCTTCCATTTCGAGAATGAACTGATGCAGGATCACTTTAACGATAAAGATTACATGAACAGTGATGAATTCCCCAAAAGCGAATTCAAAGGCATCTTGAATAATCTCAATAAAATAGATCTCACAAAAGACGGAACCAATAAGATCAGTGCTGCAGGCAACCTCACCATTCATGGTGCAACCCAAAAAGTCTTTGCAACGGGCACAATAACGGTCGCAAAAGGAAAGATCAGTTTGAAGAGTATTTTCAAAATAAAAAGAGCCGATTACGGTATCACTACCAACGAAATTGCAGATGAACTTGAAATAACCGTTACCTGTCGGTACGATTAAGCGATCAATCTTTGGTAATTCAAGCTCCGCCTGCTATTTTTGCAATTAGCAGGCGGATTTGTTTATTGTTCGGCCTGTCCAAAAAATTGAACTAATAAACGTTGCCGAAGTATCCAACATAATATACTCTCATAAACGTTTAAGTTCAGTAAATTAATTTTGTTGTCCGCAACAAAAGAAAACTAAAAATTACTTAGTGCTTCTTTATGCCTTAGGGTCTTAGTGGCAAAAAATACAAGTTATGAGCATCAGAAAAGAACTAGAAAAAAGAATATTGATCATTGATGGTGCAATGGGTACCATGATCCAGCGACATAAACTGCAGGAAGCAGATTATAGGGGCGAACGTTTCAAAGACTGGCACAGTGATGTAAAAGGAAACAATGACCTGCTGAGCATAACCCAACCGGATATTATCATCGGCATTCATAAATTATATTTAGAAGCCGGTGCCGATATCATCGAAACCAATACATTCAGCAGCACAGTGATTGCCCAGGCGGATTATGACATGCAAGCACTGGCATATGAATTAAATATTGCTTCTGCCAAATGCGCCAGAATAGCTGCAGATGCATATACAGCAAAAGATCCTTCTAAACCACGTTATGTTGCAGGTGCCATTGGCCCGTTGAATAAAACATTGAGTCTTTCCCCCGATGTAAATAATCCGGGTGATCGTGCGGGAACATTTGATGAAGTGGTGGATGCTTATTATACGCAGATCAG
>CAIMKO010000233.1 GCA_903841915.1 uncultured Chitinophagaceae bacterium
AATATGCCCGATAGAATACTAAAGCCAATGAGTTGTAATTTTTTCAAAACACTATAACATTTAGATGCGGAAGTTCGGAAGAATTATTGAACTGAAAGAATAATCAAAATGTGAATTGATTGTTGTTGTTCGGGTAGATCAGGTGTTAGGAAGACTTATGAAGATTTAATGAAAAGCATATGATTTGGATGTTTGCCTTATACTAAAGCCGTAGATAAGCCATGGATGAGCCATGGATAAGCCTTAGTTCATTGTAGCATAGTCCAGGGATAGTCCACGATTTCGTGGACTATCCCTGGACTATCTAAGACTATATTATGAATGAAAGTGGAAGAAAAATTACAATAATATGCATATAAAAACTAAACATACGAACCTAATACAAGGTACAATTTTTTATATTATGTAATTAAAGCTGTATTCAACTTTATCAAACAATCAACTTATTACTTCCTACTATAATTCGGCGCTTCCTTCGTTACATCCACATCATGTGCATGGCTTTCTTTCATACCAGCATTGGTGATCTTCACAAAAGTGGACTCCTGTAATGCCTTGATATTTTTTGCACCGCAATAACCCATACCTGAACGAAGTCCTCCAACATATTGATATACTATCTCACTTAAATTTCCTTTATAGGCCACACGACCTTCAATGCCTTCGGGCACATATTTTTTAATATCATCTTCCACATCCTGAAAATATCTGTCGCCGCTTCCCTGTTGCATGGCACCCAGACTACCCATACCGCGATAGCTTTTGAATTTTCTTCCTTCATAGATAATGGTCTCACCCGGACTCTCTTCTGTTCCTGCAAATACAGATCCCATCATCACCACATTGGCGCCTGCAGCCAATGCTTTTACCATATCCCCTGTATAACGGATACCACCATCGGCAATAACAGGAATGCCTTTCGATTTAATGGCATTGCTTGCTTCCATGATGGCTGTTAACTGCGGAACACCTGCACCTGCAACGATACGCGTGGTACAAATAGAACCCGGACCAATACCCACTTTCACACAATCAGCACCTGCATCGGCCAAAGCTTTTGCACCGGCTGCAGTTCCAACATTCCCTGCTATGATCTGCAGATCCTTAAAACTTTTTCTTAAACTTTTCAATGCTGCAATTACGCCCTTACTATGCCCATGTGCACTATCGAGAGTTACTACATCCACACCAACAGTTTGCAATGCATAAGCTCTGTCCAGCATATCTCTTGTAATTCCCAAAGCTGCCCCTACGATCAATCTGCCCAGTTTATCTTTTCCGGCGTTGGGATAATTTCTAATCTGTAAAATATCACGATAAGTAATTAATCCGATCAGTTTGCCTGCCTTATTTACAACAGGTAATTTCTCGATCTTATAATTACGGAGAATGGTTTCTGCTTTTTTTAGATTGGTGCCTTCCGGTGCAGTGATCAGATTTTCTTTCGTCATCACTTCACTCACTTTTCTTTTTTTATCTGTTTCAAAGCGAAGGTCACGGTTGGTTAAAATACCCACTAATTTTTGTGCACCGTCTACAATCGGAATACCACCGATCTTATTTTCTTTCATCAATCTTAGTGCATCGCCGATAGTGGCATCGATCAATAGTGTAATAGGGTCAATGATCATTCCGCTTTCACTTCTTTTTACTTTTCTCACCTGCTCTGCCTGTTTTTCAACACTCATATTCTTATGCAGGATACCCATACCACCTTCACGTGCCAAAGCGATCGCAAGGCTTGCTTCTGTCACCGTATCCATTGCTGCAGAAAGCATGGGAACATTGAGAACGATATTTCTGGTAAGTTGCGAACGGATGTCTACTTCTCTTGGTAATACCTCGCTAAATGCGGGCATTAATAAAACATCATCGAAGGTGAGGCCTTCGCCGAATAAACGAGAATTTGCAGACTTGTTTTTTGGGGAGATAATTCTTGTTGCCATAGGCAAAGATAATAGAAAAAGGAACAAGAGACAAGAGGCAAGGAGCAAGAGACAAGGGATAAGAAGCAAGGGACAAGGAACAAGAAGCAAGTTACAAGGTTCAAGTCGCAAGATTCAGGTTTCAAGTTATAAGGAAGAACATTCTATAACTGGCAACTGGTAACCTGCAACTATAACAATTTGTACATTTTTCCCGGCAATGCAAGAACAACATTATTTAATTCGAGATTGAGTATGGCTGCTGCCACAGAGCTGCTGCTGAGTGCAGATCGGATATACAACTCATCAATATTCACCAATTCTTTTTCCTGTAATAGGGCCACTATTATTTTTTCATCATCATTTAATTCGATGAATAATTCCCGCTGCTTTTTCGAAGTTATTTTTTTCTGCTGCCATCCCATGCTGTGCATGAATTCTTCGGCATTGGTAAATACAACGGCTTTATTTTGCTGAATTAATTTTAAACAACCTGCACTTTTACTGTCTGTTATTTTTCCGGGTACCGCAAATACATCGCGGTTATAATTGTAGGCCAGTTCTGCTGTGATCATGCTACCGCCTTTTACTGCTGTTTCAATAACGAGGGTCGCATCACTCATACCGGCAACGATCCTGTTTCGTTTGGGAAAATTATGTTTATCAGGACTTGTGTTCTTTCTGAATTCAGTCAACAGACCCCCGTTCAGCAGCATCTCTTTGGCCAGTGTTGTATGTTGTGAAGGATAAATGCTGTCCAATCCATGCGCCAATACACCGATCGTTGCAACATTATTCTGCAATGCGGCTTTATGTGCGATGGCATCAATACCAAATGCAAGCCCGCTGAGGATCACCAGGTTTTGTGCCTGCATGTCTTCTATGAATTTTTCCGTAATCTGCTTTCCATATTCCGTATTATTTCTGGTTCCTATAATGCTGATGATCTTCGAACTGTTTAAGTCTGCCGTGCCGCGATAATATAATAAAGTAGGACTGTCGTAACAATTCAATAAACGTTGCGGATAATTTGTATCGGTGAGGAATACCGTTTGTATATGATGCGTATCACAAAAATCCATTTCAGTTTCTGCCTCTTTGAAATGATCGAAGTCTTTTATTTGCTTCGCCCTCATCTCTCCGATGCCTTCCAATAAACTCAGTTCTTTTTTCTTTGCTTTGAAGATCTGTTCTGCGGTCCCAAAATGTTCCATGAGTTGTTTTGCCTGAACAACACCAACACCATTAATTAATGTGAGCGCTACCTGGTATAGTAGTTCATTGTTCATAGGAGATTGGTCATAGTTGGAAAAACTAATATAAGCATTTTA
>CAIMKO010000234.1 GCA_903841915.1 uncultured Chitinophagaceae bacterium
AGGAATTTCAATTGTTACTTTTCCTGATCATCAATAAAAATAAAGTGATCTCGAAAAATGCGATCGCAGAACATTTATGGGGCGATGATATGGATATTGCCAGCAACTTCGACTTTATTTATGCGCATATCAAGAATCTACGAAAAAAGATACTGGCAGCCGGAGGAGAAGACCGCATCCGCAGTATATATGGTGTTGGATATAAAATGCTATTGCCATGAAACTATTTGCAAAATATAATAGAGTCAATATTACTGCCACCATTTTCACTTTTTTATTGGGCAGCATCGCATTTTTTTTTGTACTGGACTATATACTGACAAGGCAATTGAAAGAAACCCTTCGTTCCGAACAATTTGAGATCATTCATTTTGTAGAGGAACATCATGCCCTTCCGGAAATTCAAAATACAAGACACCAATGGATCACTGTTGAAAGATCAGCAGTGACCATAACAAGACCGCGTTTTAAGAACAGTAGCTTTTATAATGAAAAAGAAAAAGAGAACGAGTCTATCAAACAACTGCTCTTCTCTGTGAGTGTTGCAGGGCAAAATTATCTGATCACCGTAAATAAATCAGAAGCCGAAACGGAAGATCTTTTAAAACTTATCATTCTGGTAACGATCGGGATGATCGCATTGATCCTATTGTTCAATTATTTCATCAATAGAAAACTCATCAACAGATTGTGGCAACCATTTTATACAACCATTGCTGAGATCAAAGACTATCATGTGTCAAACAGACAGCCATTGCAATTGTCCAAAGAACCCATAGATGAACTGGATCTGCTGAACGAGAGTTTGAATAAAATGACACAAAGTATTTATAAGGATTATGCGGCACTGAAATCTTTTACAGAGAACGCATCACATGAAATGCAGACACCGCTTGCGGTCATTCGTTCCAGAATTGATCTGTTATTGCAGCAATCAGAGTTGAAAGAACAAAGCTTGCAGCAGATACTTTCTATCGAAGATGCGGCGCAACGATTATCAAAATTGCATCAGTCATTATTATTGCTGACCAAGATCGAGAACAAACAATTTTTATTGAACGAATCTGTTGATATTAAAAAGATCATTCTTGAAAAGATAAGCGAAAGAGAAGACCTGATCGAATCCAAACATCTGAAGATCGAAACAAATTGTGCAAATGTCACACTTCACTTTCATCAGCATCTTGCCGAAATTCTCTTTAATAATTTGTTGAATAATAGCATAAAATATACGCCTGTAAATGGCTTGATCCGGATAGAACTGAATGAATCATTTGTTTCTTTCAGCAATGATACAATGAGTGAAGCACTGGAAGATGGAAAGGTTTTTCAGCGGTTTTATAAACCATCCGATTCGGGTGATGGTACGGGATTAGGACTTGCAATCATTAAAGAGATCTGCCATCTGGCAGGCTTTGATATCGCATACACATTCACCGGGCATCAACATCATTTTAAAATACGATTCAACAACTAATAGAACTCATCGAATGAAAAAATTCATCTCTTTCATTTTTATTATTTCGTTTTGCAGCCCTGTTTTAGCGCAGGAAAAAACATTGGATTTTTATATCAATGAAGGCGTGCAGAACAGTCCGGTATTTAAGGATTATAATAATCAGAAACTCAGCAATCTGATCGACAGTATGCGGATACTGGCCGGATATAAACCACAGGTGAGCGGACAAAGCACCAATTCCTATGCACCATCTTATAATGGCTGGGGATATGATTATGCGATCACCAATGGAATCAATTTTGCACAGCAAATTATAGCTACTCAAAAGTTAGTGAGCAAAGAAAACCTCGCCAATCAACATGAAGCGATCCGGCTGTTAAATGAATCCATTACCATTAGCGGAAAGATCACAGAACAAGACCTTAAGAAATCCATCACCGCACAGTATATCAGCGCATTCGGAAGTGGGCAGCAATTCCAGTTCAATAAAGAAGTGTTGGACCTGTTGAAGAAAGAAGAGACGATCTTAAAACGAATGACCGAAAGTGGGATCTATCGGCAAACAGATTATTTAAGTTATCTGGTAACATTGAAACAACAGGAATTATTGATCAGTCAATATAATATTCAATACCAAAATGAAGTGGCTGCATTGAATTATCTATGCGGAATAAGAGATACGGCCGCTGTGCGTTTACGAAAACCCGAAATGCAGATCGCCGTTTTACCCGAAGCAGAGAATTCTGTGTTTTATCAGCAATTTGTGGTAGACAGTATGAAACTAAAGAACAGCGAAGCTTTGGTAGCATTCAACTATAAACCCAAAGTGAATTTATATGCTGATGGAGGATACCTCAGCAGCTTTGCAGAACAGCCCTATAAGAATTTTGGCGTAAGTGCAGGTGTAACCATCTCTGTTCCTATTTATGACGGTAAACAAAGAAAAATGCAGGTGGATAAAATTGCCATCTCAGAACAGACCAGACAGGGTTATCGGGATTTCTTTAAAAAGCAATACGAGCAAAACATCGCAAAACTGTTTCAGCAATTGCATTCTACTCAGAAAATAATCGATGATGCAAATAATCAGATCAGATATACAGAGATACTGATAGAAGCCAACCGGAAATTATTGGAATCGGGTGATGTAAGAATGCCCGATTATATTTTGGCGATCGGAAACCACCTCACCGCAAAAAACATCGTCACCCAAAATAATATCAATCAATTGCAGATCATTAACGAAATCAATTACTGGAATAGAAAATAAACGACTATGAAGATCAATCAATCAATATTCACCCTACTCTTTTTTGTTTGCGTTCTGACGGCCTGTAAATCGGAGCCTGCAAAAAAAGAGGCAGAACCCAAAGAAGAAAAAACAGAAGCAACAGGAACACCTGTTACAATAACGTCACCTGAAAAAGGAAGCATGACCGATGTTGTTGAACTCAATGCCGTTTCAGCATTCCTCTTAAAGAGTTCTGTAAAAGCCAATGCCAATGGTTATTTGCAAATAGTGAATGCGCAACTGGGAAAATATGTGAGCAAGGGACAGGAATTATTTGTGATCAAAACAAAGGAAGCGCAAAGCCTGGGCAATACAATCAACGCACTGGATAGTTCTCTGCATTTTGAAGGAGTGATTCATATCAAATCTCCCGGCAATGGTTATATCACACAACTGAATTATCGTGCTGCAGATTATGTGCAAGACGGAGAGCAACTGGCAACCATCACCGACACCAAGAGCTTTGTTTTTTTATTGGATCTGCCTTATGAATTAAAAC
>CAIMKO010000235.1 GCA_903841915.1 uncultured Chitinophagaceae bacterium
ATCACTACATCGGGAACGCCAAATTCTGCTTTTAAATAGGGGGTATGTCCACTGTAATCAAATTCGGCGGATTGAATATTTTTTTTATGGATGGGTGCTGTCACCAATGCATCGATGTTTTTATCTTTCAAGGCTTTTACGGCCTGCTGCAGTGAAAGCAATGCATATTTACCACCGATCTCATTTAAAATACCGGGATTAATAGCTACTTCTTCTTCCCAACAATTAAATACATTGATCTGTTTATGGCTGAGTTTGTTGAACTCTTTCGTGCTATTATATGCAAAATTGATGTCGGGCAAGCTTTTGCGATAGAAATTAATGCTCTTGTTGCTAGCAAATACAACCGGGACGCACATTTCGAGGATCCGATGGTCGGTCAATGCTTTTATGATCAGTTCAATGCCGATACCATTCAGGTCGCCGCAGGTAAAACCGATAACAGGCTTTTGCAATTCGTTGCTCATTCTTAATTTTTATATCCATCAAAAATAAGAACAAAGCATGAGATGCAGGCTTTGATTTTGTTACTTTTGAGCCGATGCACTATACACTCAAGAAATCACTCGGCCAGCATTTTCTGAAAGATGAAAATATTTGCAAACAAATTGTTGCTGCATTGGAACAGGATACTATACTTCAATTACTGGAAGTGGGTCCCGGCGGTGGTGCTTTGACCAAGTATTTATTGCAGTTGAAAGGGATCGATTTTAAAGCGGTGGAACTGGATGCGGAGAAAGTGACTTATCTGGAAACGACCTATCCGGCCATTCGCGGAAAGATCATTCATCAAAGCGTTCTGGATATGGAATCCCCTTTTGAAAATGCGTTCACAGTGGTAGGGAATTTTCCTTACAATATATCATCACAGATTCTGTTCAAGGTATTAGACTGGAAAGATCAGGTGCCTGTAATGATCGGGATGTTTCAAAAAGAAGTGGCTGAAAGGGTGGCGGCAAAGCCGGGCAATAAAATATACGGGATCATCAGTGTGTTGATTCAGGCTTTTTATGAAGTGGAATATTTGTTTGATGTACCCCCGACTTCTTTTACCCCGGCACCCAAAGTAATGAGTGGAATGATACGATTGAGAAGAAAAAATGAGGAATTGGAAGTAAAAAGTAAAAAAATATTTGTTCAACTGGTAAAAGCTTCATTTAATCAAAGAAGAAAAACTTTACGGAATGCTACCAAAAGTTTGTTTGACGATGATGTAATGAAAGATGAAATTTTTAATAAACGTGCAGAGCAACTGAGTATTCATGATTTTGCAGCATTAACATTCAGAATGAGATGAGAAAAATAATTATCACCGGAAAGACACATGCGTATTTGATAGAGACTTTAAAGCTTAATGGTTTTGAAGTCTTGTATGAGCCGGCTATCAAACATGAACAATTAAAAGAATTGATAAAAGATGCAGAAGGGGTTGTTGCAACAACCAGAATTACCATTGATAAGGAAATGATCGATTGTGCCAAACAATTAAAATGGATCGGCAGATTGGGTAGCGGAATGGATCAGATCGATGTAGTGTATGCAGAAAGCAAAGGCATACAATGTATCAATAGTCCGGAAGGGAACCGAAATGCCGTTGCAGAACATTCTTTAGGGTTGCTATTGAATTTAATGCATAAAATATCGAGCAGCCAACAGGAAATAAAAGACGGCAAATGGGATCGCGATAATAATAAAGGTGATGAGCTAAGCGGTAAAACAGTTGGCATCATTGGCTTTGGTAATACGGGTTGTGCTTTTGCAAAGCTCTTGTCCTCCTTCGATGTTACTGTTTTGGCATATGATAAATACAAAGCTGGTTTTGCGAAAGGATTTATCCGGGAAGCACAACCGGAGCAGATCGCACGCTATGCAGATGTGATCAGTTTACATGTTCCGTTAACGGAAGAAACTTTTCATTATGCTAATGATGTTTTTTTTAATGCTCTGGAAAAGCAGCCTTATTTTTTAAATATGTGCAGGGGAAAAGTAACAGATACAGAGGCTTTGATCTGTGCATTACAAAATAAAAAAATTAAAGCCGCGGGTATCGATGTGTTGGAGAATGAGAAATTATCTTCTTATACAGATTTCGAAAGACAACAATTAAACGAGTTGCTGTCTATGCGAAATGTGATCATAACACCACATATAGCCGGTTACAGTCATGAAGCTTTTTATAAAATGGCAAAAGTGTTGTTGGGAAAATTGGGGATCTGAGTTTTGTTAATTGCTGTTGGAGGATACAGAATTGTACCGGAAGTTTTCCTTTTTGAACCATGCAGCAGTAGCGGATTACTGCCTAAAAGCCGTGTCAAAAACTTTGTTTTCAGTTTAATAATTTATATATTTGTACTTACTGCAACGCCGCATTAGATGTGGCGTTGTATTTTTTTTATCTCTTTTAAACCAAAGATCATGAGTGAATACGTAACTAAAGAGACGTTTGAAAAAATGCGGGAAGAATTACAGCGCATGAAGGGCATTGACCGCCCGGCTGCTTCCAGAGCTATTGCCGAAGCCAGAGAAAAAGGCGATCTGAAAGAAAATGCTGAATATGATGCTGCGAAAGAAGCACAAGGAATGCTTGAAGCCAGGATCAAACAGCTGGAAGGCATTATCTCAACGGCTAAAATCGTTGATCCTAATTCTATTGATACGAGCAAAGTGGCAGTGTTGACGAAAGTTACCATCACCAATCTGGGCACAAAAAAGACAATTACTTATCAGATAGTAGGAGAGAAAGAAGCTGATCTGAAAGCGGGAAAGATCTCTGCATCTTCACCGATAGGAAAAGGTTTATTGGGTAAGGCAATCGGAGAAGTGGCTGAAGTACAGGCACCCACAGGTATCATTCGATTTAAAGTAGAAGGAATATCCATCTAAAATACAGCGTCAACGAATTTTCGTAAAAGCTTTACAATTTTACTTGTAAAGCTTTTACGTTATAAAACCCTTTGTTTTGCAAAGGGTTCTATACTATTCTTGGGTTTTTCACTTGTTGTATCTGTTTGGAAGTAATGACAGATTTATAAAAGCCGCTTTGGCATGAACTGAGCATTACTATAAAATAAATAAGACCTAAGCCATACAATATTACTTTCAGGTCTAGGGTTTTTGTTCTCATGGCAGTGAGTTTTATCATAAACGAAACAAAACGAATATTATTATTTTGCAGTACTAAATTTTTTTTATGACCATCTTCTCCAAGATCATTGCCGGCGAAATTCCATCGTATAAAATAGCAGAAAATGAAAAGTTCTATGCTTTCCTCGATATTTTTCCATCTGCAGTAGGCCATACTTTAGTGGTACCTAAAATTGAAGTAGATAAATTATTTGATCTGCCTGCCGAGTATTTGGATGGCATCCTGACCTTTTCACAGCCCATTGCCAAAGCCATTCAAAAAGCATTTGCGTATGATCGGGTTAATATTATCACCATTGGTTTTGAAGTGCCCCATGCACATATCCATTTATTGCCGATGAACAGTATGAGCGATATGAATGCATTGTCTAAAAAGATAAAAACAACTGCAGAAGAATTGAAGGATGTGCAGGAGAAAATATTAGCGAATTTAGAATGAGAAAAGCTATGAGCTATTAGCCATGAGCTGTGAGTATTTGCTCGAAGCTCGTGGCTCACAACTAAAAAAGCAAAACTGTTTTCACTGTATTCTTTTGCTCTGTGGTTATAATTTTTTCTTCACCCTGCTTTCATTTTTCTCAATAAAATCTTCCCATCCTTTAAATCCTTTTGAAGCTTTCGCCAAAGGAGAAGAAGTTTGATAGTGATGGCATAAAGCCACAGCTAAAGCATCCGTGGCATCAAAGTATTGCGGTTTCTTTTCAATTTTCAAGATCTGCTGAAGCATTTTCCAAACCTGTTCTTTATCTGCATTGCCATTGCCTGTGATGGATTGTTTTACTTTTTTGGGGGAATATTCGGTGACACCCAATCCACCCTGCATGGCTGCTGCAATAGCAACGCCCTGCGCTCTACCCAATTTGAGCATGCTTTGCACATTCTTCCCGAAAAATGGCGCTTCAATGGCAAATGTAGAAGGTTGATAGAGCTTGATCAACTCACACACCTTGGTATGTATTTTCTCGAGCCGCTGATAAATATCCTTGTGTGCCGTAAGTTTCAATACATCCATCAATAAAACCTGCGTATTATTTCCTTCCACTTTTAACAATGCATAGCCCATCAATTGTGTGCCCGGATCGATACCCAATATAATATGCGGCTGTTTCATCATTGTGAAAATAGTTTATTCCTGCCACATGTTTTTTATCTTGTTATTTCAACCTTTCTTTGTGAATCAAAACAAACCTGATTGTCAAAGCACTTTAAAATATTTCTTAATTATATAGTTGGCCCTGTTTTATTTATCTGGCTGCTGCTTTCTATTTATCATCAAATAGAACTGCAAAAGAATCTGCCCCATACCTGGAGTAATATGTCGCAGAATTTTACTGCAACAGAATGGTGGAAATTTAGTTTGGTCATTGTATTGATGTTTGTGAACTGGGGATTGGAAGCCAAAAAGTGGCAGCTATTGGTGAACAGTATTCAAAAGATATCTTTTATTCGAGCATTCCGTGCTATTTTTTCGGGACAGGCATTTGCATTGAACACGGTGAATGGTGTGGGAGAATATGTGGGAAGGATCGTGTATCTGAATGAAGGGAACAGACTTCGAGCTATTGCTATCAGCATTGTGGGGAGTTTTAGTCAGGTGATTGTCACTTTTGTAATGGGTTTGATCGGCTTATTGTATATGCGGATATTTTTATTGAGTAATGACCATGAATTCAAAGGGTTATCAGTTTTCTGGTTTGATGCACTGATGTGGGGCTTGTTGATAGCAAACATTTTATTCATTATGCTCTACTTCAGTTTATCATGGATCACCAAGATGTTTGAAAGAATACCGCTTGTCTCTAAATATTCATTTTATATTCAGGAAGTTGAACAGATACACTGGAAAGAATTAACAAGAATTTTGAGCCTTTCCTTCATCAGATATGTTGTATTTGTTGCGCAATACTTATTATTGTTACAGGTTTTTAAAGTGGATGCCGATTGGTTTTCATTGGCTTGGCTGGTTTGTGTGATGTTTCTGGTGCTGGCAATCGTGCCGACCATTACTTTAGCTGAATTAGGTTTAAGAGGTGAGTTGAGTATTCAGTTGATCGGATTGGTTTGCACAAATACAGTAGGTATTTTATTTACAGCAACGGGTATTTGGTTAATTAACAAGGTAATTCCTGCACTGGCGGGAAGTTTGTTTATTTTAGGGGTAAGATTATTCAAGAAATAACCTTCGTGAAAAAAAGCATTTTATTCATCATACTATTTTCTATCTGTATTCGTCTTTCTGCAGGGGATGATTTTTGCGGCGTTCGTAATTTTTCATTTCAGGATGGTGAATATATTTCGTTTACTATTTTTTATTCTGTTATCGGTATTTATGTGAATGCAGGCTCTGCCAACTTTACAACCTCACTGGAAAAGCTGAATAATAAAACGGTCTATCATGTGGTGGGTACGGGTAGCTCAAATCCGAATTACGACTGGATCTTTAAAGTGCGTGACCGATATGAAACTTTCTTTGACACCGGTCATTTGCAACCGCTGAAATTCATTCGCAATGTTGACGAAGGTGGGTATAAGACCTTAGAGAACGTAACATTTAATCAGCAAGCCAATATTGCCACTACAGATAAAGGAACATTTAAAGTGCCTAATTGTGTACAGGATGTGATCAGCTCTATTTACTATGCCCGTAATATTGACTTTAGTAAATTAAAAACTGACGATAAGATACCCTTTAATATGTTTCTGGATAATCAGGTCTATAATTTATATATCCGCTACATCGGTAAAGAAGAAATAAAGACCAAATACGGAAGGTTCCATGCTATTAAGATCGCTCCATTGTTAGTGAAAGGAACCATATTCTCTGGTGGAGAAAAAATGACTGTTTGGGTGAGTGATGATGAGAACCATATCCCTTTGCGTATTGAAAGCCCGATCACCGTGGGTACGGTAAAAGTAGATATGATGCAATATAAGAACCTGCGCTATCCTTTAAGCTCTATGATCAGTGTGCGTTGATCAACCGATATCCTGTAACCTGAATGTATCTTTTTGTCTGATCCCTCTTTCTGTTTGCTGCAGATTACAACACTCATTCACAGGATCATGTTCAAAGAATAAAATGTAATCATTCTCAATTGCTTCATTCAGAAAGGCTTTTTTCTCATTCATAGTTGTTAATGGGAACATATCATAGCCCATAACGTAAGGCATAGGAATATGATGAACAGACGGCAAGAGGTCTGCCATGTATACGATTGTTTTGTTTTTGTATTTTATTTGAGGCAACATCATGGCGTCGGTATGACCATTCACAAAACGAAATGATATTTCTGGTAAAATTTCAGATGCTGATGCTTCTAACTTTTGACCATTCACCTTTGACCATTCACTTTTGACCATCTTCAATTGACCACTTTCTTTTATGGGCAAAATATTTTCTTTTAAGAAGGAGGCTCTCTCTCTGTCATTTGGTTTCGTTGCCCATTCCCAATGCCTATCATTGCTCCAGTAAGTTGCATTTTTAAATGCAGGAACCAATTTTCCGTCAACCCTGTCAATACTTCCGCCGCAATGATCAAAATGAAGGTGGGTAAGGATCACATCGGTGATATCATCTTTACTGAAACCTGCATTTTTTAATGAGGAATCTAATGTATGCTCGCCATTCAAATGATAATGACCAAAAAATTTGGCATCCTGCTTATTGCCTACACCATTATCGATCAATATTAATTGCTTGCCATCCTCGATCAATAAACAACGCATGGCCCAGTTGCATAAATTATTTTCATCCGCAGGATTTAATTTATTCCAGATGCTTTTTGGTACAACACCAAACATGGCACCTCCGTCCAATTTAAAATATTCAGTTTCTATGCTGTAGAGTTTCATGCTGCAACCATTTTATCTTTTTTCATATCAACAAATAATAGAAGGACCAGGCCGATTATAAAAAACACCATCAATGTTAATACCGAATTTCTCATGCCGCCCAGGAACTCACCCACTGAACCAAATGCCAAAGTTCCGATCACTGTTCCCATCTTATCGCACACATCAAAAAAACTGAAATAGGAGGCAGTGTCTTTTGTTTCGGGTAATAGTTTTGAATAGGTAGATCGGCTCATGGATTGAATACCACCCATCACCATTCCCACACAAAATGCAACGATAAAAAACTCATTTACCGTATTCACCCTTGATGCAAAAAAGCATATACCGATCCAGATCGAGATCAGAACACCCAGCGTAATAATATTGCCAACTCTATCAGACAGCTTTGCGAATAAAGTGGCACCTGCAATGGCGACGAGCTGAATGATGAGAACCGTGATGATGAGTTGTGATGATTCCATCTTCAATTCATCCGATGCAAAATAAGTGGCCAGATACATCACTGTCTGAACACCCATATTGTAAAAGAAAAAGCTGCGTAGGAATCTTGATAATCTTGGATAATGCTGCAATTGATTCCATACCTTTTTCAATTCATGAAACCCGTTGGTGAATATGCTGTGTTCCATATCCTGTTCAGATGGTTTTGATGAAGGCAACCTTGCAAAAGTGATTTGCGCAAATCCTGCCCACCAGATACCTACCGATAGAAAAGATAATCTTACGGGCCATGCTCCCCACCCTAAACTCAGTTTATCATTACCCATGATAAATCCTAAACAAACTATCATTAATAAAACACTGCCAATATATCCTAAAGCAAAACCTTTTGCGCTAATTCTGTCCTGATCTTCTTCTGCAGCGATCTCGGGCAGATAGGCATTATAAAATACAATACTGCCGCAATAGCCGATAGATGCGACA
>CAIMKO010000236.1 GCA_903841915.1 uncultured Chitinophagaceae bacterium
AATGCCCTGTTGTTTAAAGATCTTTTTTACCCCTGCTTCCAGCTTATTTACGATAGGTGCATTCCATTCGGTCTTCACAATAAGTACAAAGGCATCCTTTAATGAAGGGATGCCTTTGTGTAATGATGTATTTCCTTTTGCTGCCATTATTTTACGCTCAGGTCATTTTTTTCAATACTTAAACGATAGATATATTTGTCGGCCTGAAAACCTTTATCGGTATTCGGATATTTTGATTTGATCTCTTTATACAATTCCAGGGCTTCTTTTGTTTTACCTAATGTTTCGGAAAGCAATGCTGCTCTGAATAAATATTCAGCAGAACTGAACTGGTCTTTTTCGAAAGTGCTTCCGGCTTTTTTATAATTGTCGATCGCTTCATCTTTTTTATTCAATTCAGCATAAGCATCACCCAGTGCACCATAGGCAACCATTTGAATTTGTTTGGCATCTGTTGAAAAGTCTTTCAAATGCTCCACAGCTTTATTGAAGTCTCCCAATTTCAGATAACTCACACCTGCATAAAAATGAGCAAGATTAGCTGATTTGGTACTGCTATAATTTTTGATCACATACAATACACCTTTGCTGCTGCCATCGCCATCCAAAACCTTATGCGAAGAATCTGCTGCAAAATATTGTTGTGCTCTGTAAATAAGATCAGCTGCTTTTTCTTCGTTTGGTTTTTGTATGTATGTAGTATACCCATACCACCCACCTACAATGATCACTATTGCGGCTAATACAATTGTTATTGTTTTCTGATTCTTCTGCCAGCTGCTTTGCAATTGCATCAATGCATCTTTTTCTACAACTTCAACATGCTTATCACTCATATTTGTAATTTGAATTTTTTCAAAAGGGTTAATCAACATCAAAAGGATAATTCGTATCAACGTATACATCTTTCATCACTTCGCTATCATCAGGCCATGGGCTTTCTTCAGCGAACTTCACACTCTCTTCAACAATGGCATTGATCTTTGCATCAATTGCATCGATGACTTCCTGTGTTGCGAATTTATTTTCTAAGATGGTATTTAATACTTTATGAATTGGATCTTGATCTTTGTACTCGTCCACTTCTTCTTTGCTGCGGTATTTCTGCGGATCGGAAATAGAATGACCTTTATAACGGTAGGTCTTTAATTCTATAAGGGTTGGACCGCCGCCTTCTCTCGCGCGTTTTACAGCACGGCTCACAGATTCGTGTACCGCTTCAGGGCTCATGCCATCCACTTTATCAGCCGGCATTTCGTAGGCGTCGGCTAATTTATAAATATCAATTACGTTTGAAGTCCTTTCTACAGAAGTACCCATGGCGTAATTATTATTTTCACAAATAAAGATCACGGGTAATTTCCACAGCATGGCCAAATTGAATGATTCGTGCAGGATACCTTGTCTGGCAGCGCCATCACCAAAAAAGGCGAGTGCTACATTATTTGTTCCATTGTATTGTTCTGCAAAAGCCAATCCTGCGCCTGTACCTATCTGGGCACCCACAATTCCATGACCACCAAAAAAACGGTGCTCTTTACTGAAGAAGTGCATGCTTCCACCTTTCCCTTTCGAACATCCGGTTGCTTTACCATATAATTCGGCCATACATTCATTGGCTGTCATACCTTTTGCCAATCCCAGACCATGATCCCGATAGCCGGTAATAAACGGATCATCATGTGAGGTAGCAGTCATACAGCCTGCTGCAATGGCTTCCTGACCGATATAGGCATGGAAAAATCCACGGATCTTTCCCGCCATTTTATACATTTCTTCAGCCTTTAATTCGAATTGGCGGATGAGTTGCATTAACTCGTACCAGTATAGATAGGTTTCTTTAGAAAATTTAGTTGGCACTACTCAAAATTTTGAGGGGCAAATATAGGGGTTAAACCGCAAATTAATTTGCTGTGGATAGATTATGTTATGGGTAATGGACTTAACCCCAATAAGATTGGGAGCAATCGCAAAGAAACTACGAATACGGTCTGGATATGCACTTACTTTTCGTGCTGCAATGTTCTGAATGCCAGAAAAGCACTTACAATAGTCAGTACGGCACCAAACAGCATGGCTGCCCCGGGAAAACGGAAGGGAGCAGCAGTTGATGTAAAATAAGAAAACAGATAGGTCATTAATAATGGCCCAAAAATGGAAGTCGCACTCATTAAACTGGTTAATGCACCCTGTAATTCACCTTGTTCGTTGGGAGGAACATGGTGTGAAATGATGCCTTGTATGGATGGGCCGGCAATACCACCTAAAGCATATGGCACCATAAATGCAAACATCATCCAAGTTTCAGAAGCGAAGGCAAATAAGGTGAAGCCAATGGCATATAAAAATAATCCTACATAAACACTTTTATGTTGTCCTAGTTTAGGGATAATGACTCTGATCAATCCGCCCTGAACAATACCTACTGTTAATCCTACAAAACCCAGAGAATAACCCACCAGTCTTTCGTCCCAGCCAAATTTAAGGATGGTGTAATAAGTCCAGGTGCTTTGAACGGCATGGGCAGCTACATAGAGTAATGTGATGGATGCTACCAATCCTGAAACAACAGGGTATTTTTTTAAATGCATGAGGGATCCCAAAGGATTGGCTCTCTTCCAATCAAACTCCCTGCGATGATCTTTTGATAATGATTCGGGTAAAACAAAATAACCATAGAGCCAGTTCACTAATGCTAGTCCGGCTGAGGCAAAGAAGGGAACACGCGAACCATAATGTCCTAAAATACCTCCCAACACAGGCCCAATAATGAAACCTATGCCAAAAGCTGCCCCGATCATTCCAAAGTTCTGGGCTCTTTTTTCGGGGGTACTAACATCAGCTATATATGCAGAAGCGGTAGTAAAACTGCCTCCGGTTATACCTGCAATGATCCTTCCTATAAATAACCAGATGATATTGGGTGCAAAACCCTGTAAAATATAATCCAATCCAAACCCAAAAAGCGAGAATAATAAAACTGGTCTCCTACCATATTTATCGCTCAGATTTCCCAAAATAGGAGCGCAGATAAATTGCATTACAGCGTAAGCGAATAATAGCCAGCCACCATACTTCGATGCAGCACTTAGATCGCCATGAATTAATTCGGTGATCAATTTGGGCATCACCGGAATGATAATGCC
>CAIMKO010000237.1 GCA_903841915.1 uncultured Chitinophagaceae bacterium
ACAATGACCAATACAACAAAAGAAAATGCAATAGCGATCCATAAATAGTCAGTGGCTTCATCAACAAAAGTCTTTACTTTTTCTTTTCGTGCCTGCCTACTTCCATAGATACCGGTAATAACACCGGCAATAGGCATCGTCCACCAAACGGCATAATGATAAGGATAAATAAAATAGACTTTTAAAATAAACTGACAGATACATGCTGCAAAAACGAGCCATCCCCAAAACAGAAAATAAAAACTACTGTCAGAAAACTTGTTCTTTGTTTTGTCGATCATCGATTGTATCAACATCAAGCTTTCCTGTGGGGTGAATTCTTTTTCGTTTGGCATACTGATAGTATTAAAGTAAAGATAGCTGAGGCTTTGCAGCCCCTACCAATGTTTATTCACATATTATTCCAATGTTACTGTTATTTCCTGGTTTGAATGATGGACAAACTTTGCCTTGTCAAACTTAGCCGGGCCAAACATTCCTTTTGCATTATTAGAAAAACCATTTTTTTCTTTAGGTATTCCAAATACATTCGTGTCCAATTTACCATTTGCATTTTCATCATAGAACAAAGCAGCGGCATACACTGAATCAGGCAGAGCATGGAAAATAAACATGCCCGTCAATGCCTTGGGTTGAAAGATGGCCTTATAGGAAGCTTTCTCAACTTTCATATAATTTTCCTCACTGTTGTACAGCGCAATAAAAACGGTTCCATTCAAATGTTTGTAGCCATTCACTTTTATTGTCAGGTCGTGTGCGCTTTGCGCCATTAATCTGCCTGATAAAAAGATCAATATGATGAACAAAGCTTTTTTCATGATTCGATTATTTCAGGTAAGCTATTATTTATTGCATTGTGCCAATAAGTCTTCCGCTTGTTTTTTGCCCCATGAAGGATGCAGCTCTGATGCGGGTTTGAATGTTGCAAACAGCTCAACTGCTTTTTGTAATAAAGGTTTTGCGTTGGCTTTACCACCACCAAAAGCTTCAGGTGTATTTATAACAGTTTGCCCGTCTAACATATAAGGGCGAGGGTTAGTTGGATCAGCTTTTTTTGCATTCTCCAGTGCGGCAGTTGCCTCTTTACCATAGGTCTGCCAGCGGTTCATTGCATCGACGGTCATTTCCTGAACAGCGATCATTTGTTTCATACAAAAGATCTCTGAATTATTTGTTTCCAATGCTTCTGCTTTCGCCAGCAAGTCGGTGCTCTTGGCTCCTACTTTATCTTTATCTGCTTTTGGGTCGATCCATCCGGTCATATAATAGGCATACGCTGCATAATAATAAGGAAGCCATTGTGTTTTTTCAGCATCACCAACCCTTTCAAAAGATGCAGAAAGATCAATAAAGTCCTGTGCTGATTTTACAGAATCCAATAACTGCAAATTCTGTTTCATTTTCTTCGTATACATTTCGCTCTGCGAAAAAGCAAGCGTGCTAATGAATGTTGCTGCGATCAGTAGTAGTTTTTTCATGTTTGTTTGTTTTATTGTTTTTTATTTTGTTGTCAACTTTTTTATTTCTATATAATATCGTTGTCTTCGTTTCTTCCAGTGGAAGAATGGCTCTCCTGTACTCTTAAATCGTTCATCATCAAATCCTATGAATCAGAATAATCCTCCCAAATCCAAGTTCAGACTTACAAATTATTATTGATCGCATCCTGCCTTCTGTCAACACCCCAGCTTAAAAACACTCCGATGAAATAAAAACTCTTTGCCGGTGGTGTGATAGATTCTTTATGCAAACCATCATGACTATAATTATATCCGTACACCAGATTACTACCCAGCAGATTTGTTACAGAGGCAACCACTACTGCAAAAGCTTTATGTATTTTGGTTAAATAGTTCATACTAAAACCGAGATTATTAAAATCAATTGTTTTACCCTGATCACCAATCACATATTTTCCTATTCCGTTATTATAAACAAAATTATAATAAGGTCTTCCTGTGGCATAACTATACGTAAAATTGAAACCGGTATTGATCTTTGGATAAAACCTTTTCAACACGAGCGAGACCGTATGATCTGCCGTAAAATTCGGCTGCAGTTGCTGCGGGTAATTGAGATAGTCTCTTTTGGTATCGAGATAAGAATAACTGATCCAGTAATC
>CAIMKO010000238.1 GCA_903841915.1 uncultured Chitinophagaceae bacterium
ATCACTAATTCAACTGCTTCTTCCCCAACTTTCTGTGCAATCTTATTCATACCCTTTGAAAACAGTCTTGCTACATAAGATTCATCCACAGAAGCTTTTCTGCGCAATGCAATGATCTCCTCGAGGTATAATAAAAAATTATCGCTGTGATTTTTTTCGCTCCAGCAGGTATCGGCACCTGTATGACAAACAGGTCCCAAGGGATGCACTTTGATCAATAAGGTATCATTATCACAGTCAACTGCCATGCTTCTCAGTTCCAGAAAGTTTCCGCTCTCCTCCCCCTTCGTCCATAAACGATTCTTGCTTCTGCTGTAAAAAGTCACTTTTCCGGTTTCTTCTGTTTTATGCAGTGCTTCTTCATTCATAAAACCAAGCATCAACACTTTACTGGTTGCGAAGTCCTGCACAATTGCAGGAACCAAACCATCACTGTATTTTTTAAAGTTGATACCCCCAGCCCCTAAAGGGGAGCTATTATCTTTTTTGTGTTTCATATTTTTTATTTTACCAACACCTATATTTCAATTAAACTTCGTTTCGTCGCGCAGTTCAGCGTTCAAATTTTTGTTCAACATTTATAAAAGCAAATTAAATCTGTATTAATCCGTATCATCTGTGTTATCCGTGTTCAATTCTCTTATATCCTTACTTCAATCTGCTGTTCGTGCAAATATCGTTTCAAATCGGGAATTGCCACTTCTTTAAAATGAAAAATACTGGCTGCCAATGCTGCATCTGCTTTCCCTTCTTTAAATATGGTTGCAAAATGTTCCATCGTACCGCCGCCACCGCTTGCAATCACAGGCACAGCAAGGCTTTCGCTCAAGCGCTTTGTAATATCAATGGCAAATCCCTGTTTGGTTCCATCATGATTCATGGATGTTAACAGTATTTCTCCCGCACCCAGATCAACGGCTTGTTTGGCCCAATCGAAGCATTTGGTTTCCGTTTTTGTTCTGCCTCCATTCAAATAAACATACCATTCACCATCAGATTCCTGTTTGGTATCAATTGCCAGAACAACGAATTGGCTTCCAAATTCATTGGCTAGCTCTTTGATCAATTGAGGATTTTTAAACGCCGCTGTATTAATAGAAACTTTATCTGCCCCATTATGCAATAAAACAGAAGCATCCTCAATAGAACTCACTCCACCACCTACCGTAAAGGGAATATTGATCTGGCGTGCGATCCTTTTTACCAGCTCACTTAATGTCTTTCTTTTTTCAACTGTGGCAGTAATATCCAAGAATACCAATTCATCTGCCCCTTGTTGTGCATAGAAAGCACCCAGTTCAACTGGATCACCTGCATCACGAAGGTCAACAAAATTGGTGCCTTTGACGGTTCTTCCGTCTTTAATATCCAAACAGGGAATTATTCTTTTTGTTAGCATTCTAATTAGTTGTTGATTTTTTTCAAATCTAAAATCCCGACCCTGCCTTCATAAATCGCTTTTCCCACAATCGCAGCGGAACATCCTATTTCTTTTAATTCTATCAAATCGCTGATGCTTGCAACACCTCCGCTTGCAATAAATTCAAGCTTTGGAAATTTTGCAATGATATTTTTATATAACTGAATGGATGGCCCTTCCATTTTTCCATCCTTACTTACATCGGTACAAAATATTTGATGAATGCCTTTCAGTACATAGTTTGCAATGAAATCATAAATATCGATATCTGTTGTTTCCAACCAACCGCTGACTGCAATTTTTTCGTTCTTCACATCAGCGCCCAATAAAAATTTATGTGCACCATATTTTTTGATCCATCCAACAAAAGTCTTTTCATCTTTCACAGCCAGGCTTCCGATCGTTGCCATGGAAGCACCGGAATCAAAGATCAAATTGACATCCTTTTCTGTTTTAATTCCGCCGCCAAAATCAATGACCAAAGAGGTATTCTTCGCGATAGATTCCAATACCTTCCAATTTTTGACCTTTCCTGCTTTTGCGCCGTCCAGATCAACCAGGTGTAAACGGTTCAATCCTGCATCTTCAAATAATTTGGCAACTTCAAGAGGATGTTCGTTATAAATTGTTTTCTGATGATAATCTCCTTGAGTGAGCCTTACACATTTTCCATCTATTATATCTATTGCAGGAATAATGATCATTGGTAATTTATTATTTAAATTATTTCTATAAAATTTTTCAATATTTGTTCTCCGACTGCTGCACTCTTTTCCGCATGAAACTGTACTCCGTAAAAATTATCTTTATGAATGGCAGAGGCATAAGGTTGTACATAATCTGTTGTTGCAATGGCATGCTTATTCATTGGAACATAATAGCTGTGCACGAAATAACAATAACTGTCTTCAGCAAGACCGCTCATCAAAGGTGACTTGAGATCATGCAGTGTATTCCACCCGATCTGTGGGATCTTGAAAACATCTGATTCAAACTTTTTAACCGGTTCCTCAAATATGCCGATACAGTCTGTATCATTTTCTTCGGAATATTTACACAATAATTGCATGCCCACACAGATGCCCAATACAGGTTGTTTTAGAGATCTAATGATCTGATCCAAATTGTTTTCTTTCAAACTGTTCATGGCACTATTGGCTTCCCCAACTCCCGGGAATATTACTTTATCGGCAGCCATGATCTCTTCGTGATCGGCTGTAACAACGGCATGTACACCAATCCTTTCCAAAGCATATAGCACACTTTGAATATTTCCTGCATTATATTTTATGATGACTGTTTTCATTTTCGTTTGTACATTTGAAATACGATTAGCGGAAGTAGCTCACCCGGTAGAGCGACAGCTTCCCAAGCTGTAGGTAGCGAGTTCGAGTCTCGTCTTCCGCTCGGCCTCCCCAACCCCTCCAAAAGAGGGGCTTGTTATTCTAAAATACTTCTCAAAAATTCTTTTGTTGTTAATTCAATATCATTTGTATTTTCTATTGCTTTGATAAAGGCACTGCCAATAATTGCGCCATTTGCATATTTACAAGCCGATTGAAATGTTTGTTTGTCCTTAATGCCAAAACCAACCAATACCGGATTTGTCAACTGATAACTTTTCAATCGTTGCAAATATTTTTCTACAGCATTAAAATCAGTATCCCCGCCTGTTGTTGCGGATGAACTTACTGCATATAAAAAACCAGTACTTAATTCGTCCAATTTTTTAATTCTTTCTTCTGATGTTTCGGGTGTGATCAGGAAAATAAAATCCAACCCGTATTTTTTGATGATATCCCCATATTCTGTTTCATATTCATATTGCGGAAGATCGGGAAGGATCAATCCATCAATACCCACTGCTG
>CAIMKO010000239.1 GCA_903841915.1 uncultured Chitinophagaceae bacterium
AATTGTTGAATGAAAGAAGCTATACATCCGGTCAAGTCAGTCATCGTTCTGTTCGTTTTGCTGCTGTTTTGTTTTACAGGCAATACACAGGATAATAGTCCCTGGCGCAAAATAAATGATGAGATACTCATTCAAAAGAATGTCTATTTCGCACCGGGTTGTCATCAGCACAGCTTAACAGGCGGTCAGAGTTTTTCGGTGTATATCAAGAATCAAAACACCCATAGTGTTTTCATTAAAGGTGAGATGGTGGCTAAAACATATTGCGGAAAAGACATTGTAAGTCCCTTTAAGGTTACCCTGAAAGCAAAGGAAGTTTCCAATGGCGGGAGTTATGAAGATCCGGATAATAACGGACAGACAGGTATTGTTAGTCCTGCAGAATGCAAGGGTGTGACCTATACAGTGAAAATAAGTAAGCCTCATACGAAAGCCAGGTATGTTCATTACAGCAACAGAATAAAGACGGTAAAGCTGACGCATATCGAAGTGATATTTCCCGATAGCGTTTTATTAGCTGTTAAGAAAACAGAAACTCCGGTCATCATTCCTGCTCCTGTTAAAGAACAGGCATATGATTCATTGGTCAATCAAAGGCTGTTTTTCTATCAGCATGTTGACAGCTTAGAAAGAGAAGTAAGCAGCTTAAAAAGGGCAAATAATAGTTTAAGTGATTCCCTCACTTATTATAGGTTCATGTATGATCAGCAGAGAACGTATATACAACTCATGCAGCAAGCGCCACCCACAAAAGGCAAGAAAAATAAAAGCAAGAAAACCAACACAGATGCTACCAAGTCTGCCACATTACAGAATTAGTAATATGCGCTAAAAAAGTAAAAGAATGAAGGCTTGCCAAATTTCCTTACAAGGTTGGCAAGCCTTTTTCTATCTATCGACTTTCGTAAGGCCTATCATTTCTTTCATAAAATCCGACTTAGGCTGATTCATATTGCATGACCAGAGATTGTTTCACTCACGCTGGAAATAAAAGATAATCATGGCAAACCTTGGAGGAAAGACAATTATTAAAAGTAGCATCGATATATTTTTCTATATTAGGATTCACAATGTATAAACATACTGTAAAAAATACCCGGTATGCATTCAATGATTTAAAAACATTGATGGCAAAAGCTACTCCATTCAGAAGCGGTGATGCTTTGGCTAACCTGTGTGCGGATAGGTATGAAGAAAGAGTGGCAGCACAAATGTGCCTGGCCGATCTGCCTTTAAAGACCTTTTTATCCGAAATGGTTATTCCATATGAATCCGATGAAATATCAAGATTGATCATTGATACACATGATGCCGGTAGTTTTTCTGCAATCGCTTCTTTCACAGTGGGTATGTTGCGCGATTGGTTATTAAGCGATGCTGCCACCACAAGTAGTATACAAGAATTGAAATATGCATTTACACCCGAAATGATTGCAGGCGTCAGTAAAATAATGCGCAATCAGGATCTGGTGTTAGCTGCACAAAAATGTGAAGTTGTAACAAAGTTTAGAAATACCATTGGATTAAAAGGAAGATTTTCTTCAAGGCTTCAGCCGAATCATCCAACTGATGATTTAAAAGGGATTGCAGCAAGTATCATTGATGGATTGATGTATGCCAGTGGGGATGCAGTAATCGGTATTAATCCTGCAACGGATAATCCTGCAACCATTTATGATCTATTGCAAATGCTCGATAGTTTTATTGATAAATTTTCTATACCTACACAGTCTTGTGTGCTGTGTCATCTTACAACTACAATGCAATTAATGCAACAAAACGCACCGGTTGACTTAGTTTTTCAATCTATAGGTGGAACAGAAAAAACCAATAAAAGTTTTGGTATCAACTTATCATTGATCAATGAGGCTTATCAGGCAGGTTTGGCATTACAGCGGGGGACAGTTGGAAATAATTTTATGTATTTTGAAACCGGTCAGGGCTCTTCCTTGTCTGCTAATGCAAATGATGCTGTAGATCAACAAACCTGTGAAGTAAGAGCCTATGCAGTGGCCCGGCATTTTGACCCACATTTAGTGAATTCTGTGGTAGGGTTTATTGGTCCCGAATATTTATATGATGGCAAACAAATTATCCGTGCTGCATTGGAAGATCATTTCTGTGCCAAACTATTAGGCTTGCCAATGGGTATGGATATTTGCTATACCAACCATGCCGAAGCAGATCAGGATGATATGGATAATTTATTATTGTTGATGGGTGTTGCCGGTTGTAATTTCATCATGGGTGTTCCCGGTGCGGATGATATCATGCTGAATTATCAATCCACTTCTTTTCATGATACATTATATATTAGAAAAGTATTAGGATTAAAGCCGGCACCTGAGTTTGAATCATGGTTAATACAACAGGAAATGATGGATGACGATGGGAAACAAATTGCGGTAAGTTCCAATCACCCTTTATTGAAATATGCCTTATAATGGAGATTCAAAAGATCCATATTCAAAATGATCCATGGTTTGCATTACGCCGGTTTACGCAGGCAAGAATTGCATTGGGCAAAACGGGTGTTTGCATTCCTGTTCATGAAAATTTACAGTTTAAAATGGCACATGCGTTTGCAAGAGATGCTGTTTATACTAAATTGGATAAGGATATTTTAGTCAAAGGATTCGGGAATTTTGATCTTCCCTTTTTACTATTGCATAGTAGGGCCTGTGACAGAAAGGAATATTTACAACGCCCTGATTGGGGAAGACGATTGAATGATGCATCAGTAGAAATTCTTCTCAAAGAAAGAAATAGCGTTGCATATGATATCTGTATAAATATAGCGGATGGTTTATCTGCAACAGCTGTGAATCATCATTCTATTCCGTTACTTCAGCAACTGCTGCCTTTGATCAATAGTAACAACTTTTCGATTGCTCCAATTTGTCTGATTGAACAAGCGCGTGTTGCCATCAGTGATGAAACAGGAAATTTGTTGAAAGCAAAGATTTCAATGATTATTTTAGGGGAAAGGCCGGGTTTAAGTTCAGCGGATAGTTTAGGTGTTTATCTTACTTATATGCCAGCTATTGGTAATACAGACGAATCACGTAATTGTATATCAAACATAAGAACGGAAGGGTTGGCATATAAAACTGCTGCCGAAAAAATTGTTTACTTGATCAAAGAATCCATGCGATTAAAAATTAGTGGTATCCAATTAAAAGATAGTAATCGTCTGACATGAGGATCCAATTGCACAATTGGATCCTCATGTCAATTTGAATGCATTAATCTATCTCTTCCTTATTCTTTATTGGCTTTACAAATGCAGCACGCACCGGAACAGGTACTCTGGCATTTTCACCTTTAATGCTTTTCCACAGCATTGTATTCATGATCTCGTCGGGAACACGGTCAATTTCTGATAAATTCAAACCTTTTGCCATAGCAGCCAGCTTTGTTCCTCCGGGGTTAACATCATTTAAATTAATTGAAGAAGGAAGGCTTGTAAACACAGTATTGTCCGGTTTTTTGCTGAAGCAACGCCACATGGGAGTAGCTGCAGCATCATATTGGCTCATGGGAGGTAAACCAAGGATCAACTCAATGGTACGAACCATCGAAGAAGTGGAATACATTGTATGATCTACAAAATGCCGTTTAACATAGCCACCTGCAACATAGGCGGTAGTGCGGTGTGCATCTACATGGTCAGGCCCATTTTGCGCATCATCTTCTGCAATAAAGATCACCGTGTTTTCCCAGATAGGGCTTTTGCTGATATGTTCTACCATCATGCCAACAGCCAGATCATTATCGGCCACATGTGCATAAGGAGTAGGCCTGCCGGGAGCAGTGCCTTCTGTATGGTCACTCAGTAATCTGAAAGTATTTAATCGCGGTACTGCGTTTTGTTTCATCAACGAATCAAAGTCCTTTACCCAAATACGGTATCGCATGGTATCCGGATCTTTCAAATCTTTTGTTGGATATTCAGGCGTAAAGTGGTCCTTCAGTACAGGTATTCTCGGCTTATTATCTGCATTTACAAATTCTCCGTAAGTCCGAAAACTGATATTAGACCTATTTGCCAGATCCCAAATAAATAGTTTGTTCAACGCGGTTTTTCCAATAGCTCCTTTACCTCTTCCTCCATAACTGGTTGGCCAATTCTTTTCCATATAATCTGTTGCATAAGCCCCCATACACCAATCGTGTCCATCAGCACTTACTTCTCCATCTACATAAAAATTATCCAGCAAAATGAAATTATCTACGAGAGAATGTTGGTTGGGTGTAATATTTCTTCCAAATAAAAGAAGACTCGTATCGCCATTGCCCTGTGGAAAATCCGATAGCACTTGGTCGTACGTGCGGTTTTCTTTGATGATATAAAAAACGTACTTGATGGAAGATGATGTTTCACCAATTTTGTGTGGGATAGGATTACCCAATTCTCCATCTGCATTAATTTCCTTGTCTTTAGTATAAGGGGTATTGTGATAAACTGCCTGCGAGTAAACCGACAATTGTTTGTCTTCAGGTAAAGGGATAATGCTTAAGGTTCCCGTAAATAATCCTCCGATATATTGTACCTGTTTTGGCTTTGAACTGTCACCTCCATGAAGCAGTACCGACTCTCTTTTGCTGATTGGATTAGGACCATTAGGATTAGGAAATGATGAGAAACCTTTCCCATTGGCTACATATAATTTGCTGTCAATGACTCTTACTGCAGTAGGATACCATCCTGTGGGTATAAATCCGAGAGAATGGCTTGAGCCGGGCTTACTTACATCAAAAACCGCCAGACAGTTATTATCGGCATTCGCAACATACAAGGTCTTGTCATCATTGGTTAATGCAACAGAGTTACTGGTTGTACCACTCAACTGTGTAGGATATAAGGCAGTATTCAGAGTTTCCAGCACTGTAGATCTTTTCAGGTCAATGACGGAAACGGTGTTGTCATTCGCATTCGAAACATAAAGGTTTCGCCCATTATGAGAAATAAGCAGTTCATTGGGATTATCGCCTACAGAGATCGAATCAATGATTTCGTTTTTTCTGGTGTCAAAGGTTAGCACTTTGTCCCTGCCCCAAAGGCTAATGTATAATTTCGACATTTCCTGATTCAAAATGCAGGTATAGGCTTCTGTGCCTAATTCTATTTTATGCAGAATGTTTTTTGTTTTTAAGTCGATCAGGTAGAGGCTATTATCCTGTTTGGTTACAACATATAATATACTTTTTTTGTTGTCTATGGCAATGCCTGTGGGTGATATAGATGCTGCATTTTTTTGTCTGCCCCATGCGTTCCCTAATTTAAAAGTATCGCTAACAATCAGTTTGTTGTTTACAATTAAATACTGTAGAATCCAGTTATTATCGCCACCGGATACATAAAGTGACTGTTCATCTGCACTAAATGCCAATCCTCCCCAAGCCCTGCTGATGGTTACTTTATCTAACTCTTTATCATTTTTTGCATCTAATAACTGAATCGATTGTGTGCTTTGTCCATTATTGGTTACAGCTGCATAACGATGGGTTTTACTAACTGCAATATTTAAAGGAAGATCGCCCAAAGGAAGGCTTTTCCCAACTGGTGTCAATGCCCATCCATTTGGCAGTTGAACTCTAGTACGCTCTATAGAATTAAGGTCCTGGGCTTGCACAAAACTGATAGCGGATAACAAGTAAATGAAACAAAGAAATTTTTTCAGGAACATGGCTTTAAATTTATGGATCCAAATGGTATATAAAAGTATCTTCCAAATAATTTCTTTTGAGTATTCTTATATTATTTCTTGATAAAATTTCGGTTACGCGATTTTGAAATGATCTTCTTCTAACAGTAAGTTAAGGATTTCTTCATCTGTGCTTTCATTATCTGCATTTCTGTTTTGTTATTTTTGGTTAAAACGAAAGATGTTTAAAGCCCCTATTTTATTTTTAGTTTTTCTTGTATTGTTCTCATTTATCAGCAAGGATAAATTTGTTTCAGATAAGTTCTCGGCACCTCCCGGAACGGTTCAAGTTTCAGATAGTTTGTATATTGATAAATGTGAAGTAAGTAATCTTGCTTGGCGGGAATTCATTTATTATACACTGTCTGAAAAGAAAGACGCTGCCGGTTATCAGAAAATGCTTCCTGATACCAATGTCTGGAAAACGCAGTTATTTAATAATTCTGAATACGTAAACTTTTATTTCCGACTACCTGATTATCAGGACTACCCGGTAGTGGGTATTAGTTATGAGCAAGCGCAAGCGTTTTGTGAATGGCGTACAGAAAGAGTGAATGAACTATTAGAAAGGATGCCCAAAGCAGGGTTTAGAAAGCTGCTTTATCGATTACCTACTAAAGCAGAGTGGGAATTGGCGGCAAGCGGAAAATTAGCAGTTGACAAGTATCCTTACGGATATGAAAACACAGAGTTTAGATCACGGGGTAAAATTTATAATACTTTCAATTGTTTATATGAGCGAGTGGATTCAAATGGCCATCAAACCTCAAATGTAATTCCTGTATTATCCTCTGAGCCAAATAAATATGAGATCTATAACATGATCGGAAATGTATCTGAATTGATTGCAGAAAAAGGCATAGCGAAAGGCGGTAATTATCTTACTTATATTGAAGATTGTAAGATCAATAATTTTCAAAAATATGATCACCCTACCTGTTGGTTAGGTTTTAGATGTTTATGTGAGATCATTGACAAAACTCCGGTAATAGAAAAAAAGGGGAAGAAGAATCATTAAAAGCATTTTTGATCCTATGGCAAGAATATTTTTTATCAGTATTGTCCTTTCTCTTGTATCACTCATCAGTTTTAAGAATGAGTATAAAAAGGAAACTCATAAGGATCAAAACAAAATTGATAGTTTATTTGACTTGAATATCAATGGTTGCCCGCAAAAAGTGCTGATACAATCCAATAATATTAATAACCCAATATTATTATACCTGCATGGTGGCCCTGGCTCTTCTTTCATGATGTACTCTTATCTATATTCCAATAAATTGATAGATAATTTCACATTTGTTAATTGGGATAATCGTGGAACTGCTTTATCCTATCACGAGGGAATGGACACCACAAAAATATCTGAAGATCAAATTCGTGATGATGCTGTAGTTCTGATAAAATATTTATTAAAAACATTTCATAAAAGAAAAATCTATCTGATAGGTCATTCTTTCGGTTCTGTCATAGGTTTACAACTTGCTGCCAATAATCCTGAATTCATTCAGGCATATATAGGAATGGGGCAGGTGATCAATTGGAACAAATCTGTTGATATAACTTACAGATGGTTACATGATACCTTAATGAAAGCAAAAGACAGCATTGGATTAAAACGAATTGAGTCTGACAAATTTCCATATATAGATTTGGTGCTAAAATATGGAGGCCATCATCGCCTGTCTATCAATCTGGATTCATGTGTAAAAGGATCTCCTTATTATTTCAAGGGTTATCTTTCATTGCTGCAAAAAGGGAAAGACTTTTCACAATTATATGTTGGCAAAAATCCAAATCCTAAAGCAATAACAGCAAAGTCTGTTTATCGTATAGATGTTCCTTTATATTTTTTTGAAGGGGTAAATGACCACGTAATTGCTTGTGCCCCCGAACTAGTTGTTGACTATTGTAAAAATGTTACAGCCCCAAAAGCAGAACTGGTATGGTTTAATCATTCGGCACATTATATATGCATAGAAGAGCCTGAAAAATTTCAGAACGAATTAATAAGAATATTACAAGAAACAAATTAGATCAGCGACTTAATAAATTTTTTGTGAGAAAATCCGAACCCCATGCTTATATAGAATTGATGTGTTTCATTCCTTTTATTGTTGGCGGTTACTTCAAATGATACACAGCCGGCTTCTCTTAGTTTTTCTTCTATACTATTTACCAACAATTTTCCGATGCCTTTCCCTCTATGATCCTCTGCTACAAACAATTCCTGGATCTCGGCCACTTTGCCGCAATGGTGCAATAGATATTGGGTGTGACAACTAATATAGCCAACAACATTATCACTTGATTCGGCTACTATATAATAATAATCATTGTTTAAAATATTCAGAATGAATATTTTATTAAAAATATCAAAATCTAAGATCTCTTCTTCTAATGAACAGATGAATTGATAAACAATTCTTGTATCAGTCTCTGCTGCTGATCTTAATTGGCATACCATAAATGTTGAATGTTTTTTAATGAATTCACGAAATCCTTTAATCGTTGTTATGAAAATATTACGGAATCATTATTCAAAAATGAACAGCGTGTGATGTTGTTGTTAACTGTTTTATTTTAATAGTTACTTAACATTCGCGACATAATGTTGCACAAAATTATTTGAATATGCAACCAATTACCAAAAGACTGCTGGTGTGTGTTTCACTGGTATTGATTTTTCTAACACAAGGTATTGCTCAGGATAGAATTGTATCCGGAAGAGTAATAACCAAAGCTGGCATCGGCATTTTCGGTGCAATTGTACAGGCAAATGCTTCAAAGAGAACAGCTTTAAGTGACAGCTTGGGAAATTTTAAAATTTCAGTTAAGGCTGACGACAAAACTATAGTGATCAGTTCTTTGGGTTTTATTACTCAGAGTTTTTCACTTGAAGCAAAGTCCTATAATTTTATTTTACAAGAAGATTCCAAAGTTTTAGGTGAAGTTGTAGTAACTGCATTTGGTATTAAGAAAGAAGCAAAACGATTAGGGTATACCGTTCAGGAAGTAAAGGGTGCTGATCTGGTTAAAGCCCGTGATCCTAACACCGTAAATGGTTTGGCCGGTAAAGTTGCGGGTTTAAGTGTTGGTGCCAATGCAGAAATGTTAGGAAGACCGGAATTGGTATTACGAGGTAGTAAAGATTTATTGTTTGTTGTAGATGGCTCTCCCATTAACTCTGATACATGGAATATAAGTGCAGATGATATTGAAACATATTCTGTATTAAAAGGACCAAATGCCGCGGCTTTATACGGTTCTCGTGGTATTAACGGAGCGATTGTTATTACAACTAAAAGAGGATCAAAAGATAAAAAAGGATGGCAGGTAGATTTTAACAGCAGCACCATGTTTGAAAAGGGTTTTATTGCAACTCCTCAAGCTCAAACAGAATATGGTCGTGGTAACGGATACCATTACGAATATCAAGCAAAAGATAATGCAAACGTGTATGTCCCATCTGCAGATGCGCTGTATGATAACGGTAATCGTTTAGGTGAATTCGGTCCTCGTTTCGAAGGTCAATTATTACGCCAATTTGATAGCCCTTATGATCCAGTTACAGGCGTTAGATCTAAAACACCGTGGACAGCACGTGGAGTTGATAACTTTAAGAACTTTGTTGAAACAGGCTTGGTTTCTACCAATAACATAGCTGTTTCGGCTACTGGCTCTAACTACAATATCCGTATGTCTTATACGCATATGTATCAAAAAGGTATTTTCCCGAATACCAAATTGAATTCTGATAACGTAAACATCTTTTCAAGTTATAATATCACTCCAAAATTATCTTTAGAGGGTAATGTTAACCTGAATCTTCAATATACTCCTAATATTCCTGATGTTAGTTACGGACCTAATTCATATATCTACATGTTTAAAGTGTATGGTTCAGCCGACTATGATGTTAGAGATCTGAAAGATTATTATAAAGGACCACAAGGTGTTCCGGGTTTGGTTCAATATGCACAGGAATATGGTCGTTTGAATAACCCATATTTTATGGCTGCTAAATGGTTACGCGGTCACGATAAGACTGATATTTATTCTTACTTAAAATTGAATTATAAGATCAATAACCAATTGAATCTAAGCATTAAATCACAGGTAACTACCTGGAATCAATCAAGAACTGAACAAGTGCCTTCATCTGCCAATTTAAATGCTTACACTCCTTGGTATAAATTTGGTTGGTATGGAGATTTTAGAGCAGATACCCGCAGATTAATGGAAAATAATACGGATCTGCAATTAACCTACAACAAAAGAATTAACAAGTGGAATTTTGGTGCTTTAGTTGGTGGAAACTCTCGTTCATTCACTTATAATTCTACTTACGGAACAACAAGGGCTTTAGCAATTCCAAATATTTATGTATTGTCTAATTCAGTTCAAACTCCTTTAGAGTATAGCTGGAATTCAAAGATGCAAGCTTACAGTGGTTACTATTCAATTGATATCGCTTACGATAAATACATCAACTTAAGTACAACAGGTCGTGTAGATAATTTATCTACTTTGCCTGCTGACCGTAACACATTCTTTTATCCATCCGCTTCGGTATCTTCTGTATTATCAGATTATATCACTTTGCCAAAAGCGATCTCTTTCTTAAAACTAAGAGGTTCTGTAGCCGATGTTAAAGGCGCATTTACCAGTCCAAGTATTTCCAGTGCTTACACACAGGTTACAGGTATTAGCACAGGCACATTATTAGGTTATGGTACAGATGTGGTTAGTTCTTATGACGGTCCTAATTATGCAAATACATCCGGTCCTTCTTATGCCAGTTATTACAACAATACGCCTTCTGTGAGTTTGTCTAATACTTTGGTAACAGATGTTAAACCTTTTACAAGAATTTCATACGAAGCGGGTGTTGATGTTAAGTTCTTAAAAAACAGATTAGGGATTGATTTCACATTTTTTGATACGAAGAATGGCCCCGGCATCTATAGCAGAGGCCTACCGGGTTCTACAACAAACTTTACGCAAATTGTTAATGGAATTACTACTAAA
Source organism: uncultured Chitinophagaceae bacterium (assembly GCA_903841915.1). Lineage (GTDB taxonomy): Bacteria > Bacteroidota > Bacteroidia > Chitinophagales > Chitinophagaceae > CAIQDX01. Next base: position 10,740 of record CAIMKO010000239.1, read on the forward strand.
AGAAGTGGTATAGAAATAGCCATTAACGCAAGCCCTTTAAGAAATCCGAATGGATTAAATTGGGATCTTTTTGTAAACTATGCCACTTTCAAAGAAACACTTTCTGAAATTTATGGAACAGACGGAAGTTTACCTATTAACAACCACAATTATAAAGTTGGCGACAGGTTAGATGAAA
>CAIMKO010000240.1 GCA_903841915.1 uncultured Chitinophagaceae bacterium
AAGAAATTAATACCAATGACCTCGAACAATTAAAAGCCTTATTGAAACCTTACCCTGAAAATGAAGTGCTGCGTGCCATGCTGCGCAGTTACGCAGAACGTTATCCAAAACAAGTAATTGAGTTGTGAGCATTTGTTTCATGTAATGGCTCATTAGCGCAACGATTAAACCAATCGAACCGGTGCCTCAACTTGTTTGAAAGGATCATAATTTCATAACTGTCTCCTTCCTTTCTTGCTTTGGTCTTGTTCTTCTCTTGTTCCTCTCTTCTTTTGGTTTCCTTTTGCTCTGCTTTTGCTAGAGCAAAACAAGACCAAAGCAAAACCAAAACAAGACCAAAAGGAAACCAAAAGAAACCGGGGTTTTTCCCTTCTTTTTCTATGGGGTTAACGAGGCCGCAGGTGTAATTTACATTTTGCTCTTATTTAAATGAAAGCTAACGAAACGAGTAAAATAACTGATAGAGCCATAAGAATGGTTTGTTAAAAATAAATCAGCGTTAATCTTTTCTATCCGTGTCGTCTGTGTTCCATTCTTCGCAAATAATTCTTTTCCACATTTAGAGTTTTAAATTTTTCTTTTTCTTTTCTGCGTCTATATTCGCTGCCCTTAAATCAAGAGATGATATGCTAGAATTTGCAGCAACGATCGCGTCCACATTAAATATTAAAACAGTACAGGTTGAAGCCGTTTTAAACTTATTGAATGAAGCAGCTACTATTCCTTTCATTGCACGATATAGAAAAGACAAAACAGGAGGATTGGATGAAGTACAGATCCAGCAGATACAGGAGCAATCGAAATCATTGAAAGAGTTTACCGAAAGAAAAACCTTCATTGAAAAAACAATTACCGAGCAGGGTAAGATGACGGATGCTTTGCAACTAAAAATAAACAAAGCAATAACGATCGCCGAACTGGAAGATATCTACTTGCCATACAAACCCAAACGAAAAACAAAAGCGCAAACAGCCAGAGAGAATGGACTGGAGCCATTGTCTGTTTTGATACTCGAACAAAAAGACATTGATATTGTTGCTGAAGCGAATACATTCATCAGCGAAAAAGTTAAAACAGCTGATGAAGCTTTGCAAGGGGCCAGAGATATTATTGCAGAGTTGGTGAATGAAGATGCAAACATTCGTGCCAAATTGCGTAAACTCTTTGAAGACACTGCCGCTTTACAAAGCAAAGTGTTGACTGATAAAGAAACAGAAGCTATTAAATACAAAGATTATTTTGATTTCAGTGAAGCGATACATAAGATCCCATCGCACAGGATATTAGCGGTATTGCGTGGATTTCTGGAAGGTTTTTTAAGGATCAGTATTGCCCCTTTGGAAGATGATGCGTTGGAATTAATAGAAAAACAATATGTAACTGCAAGTTTGAACAGTTCAGTTGAACAAATGAAAAAAGCGATCAAAGATGCTTACAGAAGACTATTACAGCCGAGTCTGGAAACGGAATTCAGAACAGCCTTAAAAACAAAAGCAGATGAGGAAGCAATCACCGTATTTGCTGAGAACCTGAAACAACTATTGTTAAGTTCTCCATTGGGAAGTAAAAGGATATTGGCACTAGATCCCGGTTACAGAACTGGTTGTAAGCTTGTTTGTCTGAATGAAAAAGGTGACCTGCAAATAAATGATGTGATCTACATACATGAAGCGAATAAAAAGTATGATGCTGAATATAAAATAAAAGAACTGGTTGCAAAATATGATATTGAAGTATTTGCCATTGGTGATGGAACAGCCGGAAGAGAAACGGAACAATTCATCAAACAAATGAATTTGGGTAAACCGATCTTTTTAGTGAATGAAGATGGTGCATCGGTTTATTCGGCATCAGAAATTGCCAGAGAAGAATTTCCGGAATATGATGTTACTGTTCGAGGTTCAGTAAGCATTGGCAGAAGATTGATGGATCCACTGGCGGAATTAGTGAAGATTGACCCGAAAAGCATTGGTGTGGGACAATATCAGCATGATGTAAATCAATTTCGTTTAAAAGAAAGATTGGATCAAACTGTGGTGAGTTGCGTAAATCAGGTAGGTGTTAATCTAAATACTGCTTCTAAACATTTGTTGAGTTATGTCAGTGGAATTGGTGCAACCTTAGCTGAGAATATTATTAAACACAGAAATGAAATAGGAAAATTCACAGACCGTAATCAATTATTAAAAGTGCCAAGGTTGGGTGGTAAAGCGTTCGAACAATGTGCCGGCTTTTTAAGAATCAAAGAAGCAAATAATCCATTGGATGCAAGTTCTGTTCATCCCGAAGCATATAAGTTAGTCGAAAAGATCGCAAAGGACTTGAATACAGACTTACAATCATTGATCGGCAATGAAAGCTTATTGAAACAAGTGGAAGCTAAAAAATACAGCACTGAAGAGATAGGAGAGTTGACCATCAAAGATATTTTGAATGAACTAAAGAAACCTGGGCTGGATCCGCGTAGTGAATTGGAACAATTTGAATATGCCAATATTTTCTCGATGGAAGACGTGAAAGTGGGAATGGTTGTTCCGGGTGTTGTTACCAATATCACCCGATTTGGTGCATTCGTTGATATTGGCGTAAAGCAGGATGGATTGGTACATGTAAGTGAGGTCGCACATCAATACATCACAGATCCAAGTGAGGTTTTAAAATTGAATGATAAGGTTCAGGTGAAAGTGTTAGAAGTGGATACCGCCAGAAAAAGGATTGCATTATCCATCAAGCAAACACAGGATGCTCCGGCAAGGAGTCAGAAGTCGGGAGCCGGGAATCAAAAGCCGGGTAGTAAAAGTCAAATGCCAGCACTTCAAAAGGATTTGAGTGAATTAAATTTGAATGATGCGTTAAGCGCTTTGAAAAATAGATTCAAAAAATAACTATTGACGACAAAACTGTAGCAATAGAATTGGAATTTCAATTCTAAAATTCTTTGTTACTTTTAGGCATGTTTTACCGAGTGATAATAATAGGATGCTTTTTATTTTTAGTTACAAATTGCTTAGCTCAAAATCCAACTAAGGACAGCTTGTTCTTAATTGAGTTAAACCAAAAAATAGAAACATTGGTTGTGAATGCCGACACTTTTTCGCTGCAATCATTATATGCAAAGGATTTTGTTTTTAGTCACGGTTCTGGAAGGATTGATAATAAAGCATCATGGCTGAATTCAGTTTCTAAAGGAAATTTTATTCAACGAATACAGGATTCAGTGAAAGCAGAATTGCATTCCGGATGGGCTGTACTAAAAGGCAAACTTTCAGTTCAAAGAAAAGGGAAAGATAAGCCTGAAAATTATTATTTATATTATGTTCGTGTGTATGTATTAACTAAAAAGCAATGGCAGTTAGCATCACATACAACCTATGCTGAATTTCATCCTGTTACTCAATAATTAAAAATGAGATCGGTTTATTTCCCGTAAAACATCCAACTCGCTGAATAATCTCTTTTCAATTTTTGATTGGTTAGAATAGCTCTTGTTAATTCGACAGGCATACAATTCTCTTTCAAAATGGCATCATGGAATTGTTTATATGTCATCTTCTTTGTGTCAACCAATTCTTTTTTCATAGCATAAAATTGCAGTGCGCCGGTCATGTATGCCAATTGATACAAAGGACCATAGCCGCCGGTGAATGACCTTCTAACTTCGCCTTCTGCATTTGCTCTTTCATGACCAACTCTTTCAACTAAGAAATCAATGCATTGCTGTGGTGTCCAGTTACCCAATTGATAATTCAATGAAAAAATAATTCTTGCACATCGATGCATACGCCAGAAGAGCATACCAATTCTGTCTTCTGCATTGCGGGGAAAATTCATATCCCATAAAATAAATTCCCAGTATAAACTCCAGCCTTCTATCCAGAATGGTGTAAAATAGTTTCTGTATGGCTTATACCTTTCGTTCATAAAAAATTCCAGACAATGCCCTGCTATCAATTCATGATGTACGGTTGCTCTTGAGAAATGAGGGTTATTACCGCGCATGCTCATCATTTTTGCATCATCATCCATGGTATTGGTAGGATAGGCGACCAATAATTGTTCCCCACCCAAAAAGAATGGACTAACCAGTTGCTGTCTGGGTGACATCATCGTCATTCTCCAGGTCTCTTCTGCTAACGGAGGGATGGTGATGAGATCATGTTTCTTGATAAAATCAACCGATTGGTTGTATAGATCAATGATCATTTCCGGCTGATGACCTTCAGGAACATAGGATTGTTTTACTTTTTCCAATGCTGCTTTCCAGTTATCACCAAAGCCCATTTCTCGGGAAGCTTTCAGCATTTCAGCATCGCACCAGGCAAATTCTTTATTGGCAATTTCAACTAGTTCTTCGGGGGAATATGGAATGAATTCATATTGTAATTGTCGTAATAGTTCTCCTCTGCCAATCGGATGCCCAACAATGCCACTGGCATCTTCCTTTTGTGAACTGGCTTTATTGGCTTTACTTTTCAATAGAGATGCATAAACTGTTAATGCACTATCTGTTTGCTGATAAGGTTTCTGGATCCACCATGTGAATTGGGGATCGTATCCATAATAAAAATCGTAAACAGATTTCAATGCCGCTTGTAATCCCTTCACCGTATTTTCTGCACGTTTGGAAAGATCATCCTCTATTAAAGATCCTTTTGAAACAGATTTTGAAAGTGACTGGATTTGGATATTGATAGCAAATAATTGATGTGCAATTGATTCGCTTTTTAGGAAAGTTCCTCTGCGACGTATCTTTTCCCATTGATAAATGGAGTCAGCAAAAGGGATATATTTTGAAATTTGATTGTACTCTTTTTCTTCTTTATCCAACAAATACAATTCATTCTTCAGTGTTCGCTTAAACAAAATGTAGTCTACCTGAGAACTAGTTTTCATTTTATCAAAATCCATCTGCTCCAATTGCTGCAGGTATTCCTGATTGAACCTTTTAAAACGTTCTCTTCTTTCGGGAGAATTGGTGATCGTATAAAATCGGCTTAGCCCTCCTTTATCTGCCTGATAATTCACCAATAATGGTTGGATCTCATTGGTCTGATAATATGTATCAAAGGCTTTCTGAGCTTTTATTTGAATGAAACC
>CAIMKO010000241.1 GCA_903841915.1 uncultured Chitinophagaceae bacterium
AACAAGGGGGTCAGCAGCAAAGACCTATTCAACAAAGGCCGCCACAAAATCGTCCACCAATGAATAGGCCACCGCAACCTCCAAAAGAAGATAAAAAAGAGCAATAAAATTTAAGCAATAGTTTTTTTGCCACGAACCAGCCTACCGACAGGCAGGTGCACGAATAAAAGATCGATAAAATTCTAATAGAATAAATGAGCAGTTGTTCAATATAAAATTTGAACAACTGTTTTTTTTCAACCATTAGGATGCAAAGAGTAATATCAACAACTGCGCGGCAATAATTCTGAGGATCATGGTAAGTGGATACACCGTTGCATAGGTTACGGAAGGCACATCGCTTTTAGCCATTTGCATCGCAAATGCCAATGCCGGCGGATCAGTACTGGCACCTGCCAGTAACCCGCAAATTTCAAAATAGGTTTTACGTAGGGAATATCTGGCAATCAATCCAATGATAATTAAAGGAACCATTGTAATGGTTATTCCCATAGAGATCCATATCCAAGCATTGCCGCCATGAAATGCTTCAGCTAAACTATGTCCACTGCTTAATCCCACACTGGCAAGGAATAAAGTGATGCCTAATTCGCGAACCATCAGATTAGCACTGTTAGTGGTATAGTTATTCAGGTATAAAACATTACCGAATCTGCTTAATAATAATGCAACGATCAACGGACCACCAGCCAAACCGATCTTAACAGGAACAGGCATATTAGGAAATGAAAGAGGAATGCTTCCTACAATCGCACCTAACACGATACCAATGAATATCGGAGCAAGATCAGGCACTTCCAAACGCTTTAAAGAATTACCGAGTACATTGGTTACAGCTTCTACTGCTTCTTCTGTTCCCACTACTTTGATATTATCACCCAATTGCAGAACGATATCACCATGGGGTATCATTTCAATTCCTGCGCGACCTAAACGTGTTAATGTAAACCCATGTGCATGCAGTTCGGGAATATCACCTAAACGACGATGGGTTATTTCAGTTCTGGTCACAACGATCACTCTGGAGATCAATTCACTTTGAGGCGCATCTTTCAGATTCATATCGCTTTCACCGCCGATAAGGATCTTCAATTGATTGACCACCTGTTTGGGGGCAACCACCAGGAGTACATCATGTTCATGTAGTATGGTGTCCGGTTCAGGTGTGATGATCGTGTCTTTATGAAACATCCTTGAAATAACAACCGGTTCTTTCATCATTTCAAATATCCTTCTGATAGGCTGTCCGATCAATTGTTTGTTCTCTACAATTAAATGAAGAGATACGGGTTTCACTGCTTTGATGGCACTGAGTTTTCCATGCAATTCAATTTCACTATCTACATTAATGCGAAAGATCCATTTTAAGATAACGATAGAAAAAATAATTCCGAATACACCAAATGGATAAGCCAGTGCATAGGCTAATGTGATCAAAGCATTATTATCAGCTGCCAAATGCATATCCGTTACAGCTGTTTGTGCAGCACCCAAACCGGGTGTGTTGGTAACGGCACCACTCATGATACCTGTCATAACAGGAACAGATGTTCCGGTTGCATAAAAAAATGAAATCGTGATCAATACCCCCAATAAAACAATTCCGGCAGCCAAAACATTATTGGCCAATGCATTTTTCTTAAGTGAAGCGAAAAAACCCGGGCCTACCTGCAAACCGATGCAATACACAAAAAGTATCAATCCGAATTCCTTTAAAAAATTTTCTATTTCCTTATTTACATTGATGCCGAGGTAAGAAACCAGTAACCCCATGAATAGTATCCAGGTAACACCTAAAGAGATCCCGAAGATCTTAAATTTACCCAACCATGTGCC
>CAIMKO010000242.1 GCA_903841915.1 uncultured Chitinophagaceae bacterium
GGTCAACGGCTTACAGCCATGAGTGCCAACCAGAGTATTTTCCCAATGGTACCTTCGGCATATAAATTCAGTCAGCATGGCGAATCACAAACCTGGATGTCCGAATTACTTCCTCATACGGCCCAGGTTGTAGATGATCTATGTATCATCAAATCAATCCATTCGGAGGCGATAAATCATGATCCGGCGATTACCTTTTTTCAGACAGGGACCCAACTGCCGGGGAGACCATCGATTGGATCATGGGTGAGCTACGGACTGGGCTCGGATAACAAAAACCTTCCAACCTTTATTGTGCTGGTCTCAAAAAATGCAGTGAAAGACCAGCCGTTATATTCGAGATTATGGGGGAATGGGTTTCTCCCTTCTGAGCATCAGGGGGTTCAGTTCCGGGCGGGTAAGGATCCCGTTTTGTTTCTCGATAATCCCGAAGGATATGATGGAAAGGACCGGAAAGAGATGCTTGATTATCTGTCGAAATTAAATGCGATGCAAAATGAGCCTTATGGTGATCCCGAGGTGCAGGCCCGGATTTCACAATATGAGATGGCCTACCGGATGCAGACCTCTGTGCCTGAGGTGATGGACACTTCGGGTGAGCCGGATGAGGTTTTTGAACTTTATGGCCCCGACAGCCGTGATTCGGGAACTTATGCTGCAAACTGTATCCTCGCCCGTAAATTGCTCGAGAAGGATGTAAAATTTGTTCAGCTCTATCATCAGGGGTGGGACCATCACGGAGGACTCCCTGCCGGGATAAAAAAACAGTGCCAGGATACTGATCAGGCGACTGCTGCGTTGATCATAGACCTCAAAAGAAGAGGTTTACTCGAAGATACGCTGGTAATCTGGGGTGGAGAGTTTGGAAGAACGGTCTACTCACAGGGGAAGCTTCAGACAAATGATTATGGTCGCGATCACCACCCCCGCTGCTTTACGATGTGGATGGCCGGGGCAGGGGTCAAGCCGGGTATCAGCTACGGCGAAACTGATGATTTCAGCTATAATATCGTTAAAAATCCGGTTCATGTCCACGATTTCCAGGCAACCTTATTGCACCTCATGGGTGTCGATCATGAACGACTCACCTTTAAATTCCAGGGGAGGCGTTTCCGCCTGACCGATGTTCAGGGAAATGTAGTTAGGGATATTCTCTCTTAAATATTCAACATAAAATTAAATAATTAACCATTCAACATTAACAAACATGTCAACACGACGAGATTTTCTTAAAAATTCAGCGGTCGCCTCGGTGGTCGCAATGGCCATTCCCTCTGCAGGATTTTCAATTTTGCCCGGAACACCTGATCCTGCCGAACAGCTAATCGGACATGGGGATTTTAAATACAAGGTGGATAAGGGATGGGCCAAGATCAGTATCAACAGCAACCCGGTGTTCAATTGCCACGAAATGGTGCAGGACAGCAAAGGACGCCTTATTATGCTTGGGGATAATATCCATAATAATATCCTGATCTTCGATAAATCGGGTAAACTGCTCGACAACTGGGGCACAGCCTGGCCCGGCGGACACGGCTTATCCCTTTCGAAAGAGGGAGGTGAAGATTTTCTCCTGATTGTTGACTGTGGCTGGTATCAGGATAGGTCAGGAAACTGGACCCCTCAGGCCGGTCAGGTCGTGAAAACAGATCTGACAGGAAGGATTATTTTTACAATCGGCCATCCTCGGACAATCGGAATTTATAAGGATACCGAAAAGTTTATGCCCACCGAAACGGCGATAGCTCCCAACGGAGATATCTATTTGGCAGATGGTTATGGCTCCGATTATGTCATTCAGTATAGCAGCAAAGGGGAATATATCCGCCACTTCGGAGGGCATAACAACACCAATCCTGACCTGAATTTTCATTGTGCTCATGGTGTCGCAATCGATTTAAGGGATAAGATGAACCCAACGCTGATTGTCACCTCAAGGGAGGAGAACTGCTTTAAGGTGTTTACCCTCGATGGCAAATTCCTCCATCGCATCGATATGCCGGGAATGTACGTTTGCCGTCCGGTATTGAATGATTCCAATCTTTATGCCGGTGTATGCTGGTCAAAGGATGAAGCCGGGAAGATGATCGGTGGTGCGAGTGGTTTTGTAACGATTCTCGATCAGAATAATAAGGTAATATCCAATCCTGGTGGTAATGCCCCCGTTTATAAATCGAATGTATTGCAACAAACATTACAGGCTCCGGGTCAGCTGTTCCAGCATTGTCATGATGTCTGTGTCGATGACGATAAGAATCTCTATGTTTGTCAATGGAATGCAAACCAAACTCCTCCGATAAAACTAACCAGGGTTTAAAAATATGTTGTTGAATATCAATACTTTCTTAGGCCACCTTCATCCGCTAATCGTTCATCTGCCGATTGGCTTCCTATTGCTGGCAATTCTGTTTGAACTGGTATCTTATTTCAATCGGTTCAGGGAATTGAAAGTTGCGATCCCTTTCACTTTGTTTTTAGGTTTTGTGACAGCGGCTCTGGCATCTGCTTTCGGATACTTGCTTTCGCTGAGTGGTGATTATGACCCTGAGATTTTATCTGAACATAAGGTTGCAGGCATTGCGCTTGCAGTGGTTTCTGGATTGCTGTTTTTGATGATGACCCGACCCTTTAAAAAGATCGTTAAGGCTAACCGTCGGCTGTTTTCGGCGGCATTTCTAATTCTTTTTGCCTTGGTGAATTATACCGGTCATCTTGGGGGAATCCTTACCCACGGGGGTGATTACCTATCATTGGATCTGATTTCGGGGAATGCATCTCTGAAGCCTTTAAAAGTTGAGGATGCCCTTCTTTTTGAAGATGTAATTCAGCCAATATTGAATAAGCGGTGTGCACAATGCCATCGTGAGGGAAAGCTGAAAGGGGAATTATCGGTTCATTCCTTTGCCGGTTTGATGAAAGGGGGGAAGAGCGGACTATCCATTGTGGGGGGAAACCTTGAAAAGAGTGAACTCTATAACCGGATCACCCTCGATCCTGCAAATGAGAAGCACATGCCTGCCGATGGTAAAACACCTTTGACTGCCGGTGAAACATTGGTAATTAAATGGTGGATCGGGAAGGGGATGGCAATGAAAGGGATCAAAATTGGTGATCTAAAGGATGCTGATGAGATAAAACCTTTTGTTGCTCAGTTTCTGGAATTGGGGGAATCCTCCATAAACACCGAAGTAATCACGAAGAGTGAAAACAAAATTAATCCGGACATTCCTTCAGTATTTAATTCCGGTCTTATTGACTCTCTTCGAAATGAGGGATTAAATGTCAGGATAATGCTTCATCAGCCTGTTATGCTGGATATTACAATTCCAGCAGGTTCCGGAAATAAGATGAATCGGATAATCGGTAATCTGAAAA